>CAYSCE010000329.1:0-3651 GCA_964429475.1 uncultured Bacteroidaceae bacterium
GGTGGTGTAATCAGTCGAAGATTCAAAATCAAGTGTAAAAGGATAGGTGGTTCCGCCTGAAGCAAGCGTTGTTGCATTATCTGTTACTCCTACGCTCCATGTATATGTTCCTGTATTGCTCCATGCTTTGTAATAGTAGGTGGTACTGGGGGTCAGACCTGTATGATTGTAGGTTGTTGCGGTACCATAATATAATACTGTTCCGCCGCCGGCAATGCTGTTTCCGGCAGCATAGGCTGTGCCATTTACTGGAGTACCAAAGGTATTGGTGGTATTCCAGGCTACTAAAACCGGATTACTGTTGCTGTTCAACGTCCAGCTTAAATCAATCTCGGAAGACGACACTGCTGTTGCATTGAAATTACCCACTTCTGAAGTTGGGGCACCCGCCGGCAACTGAAATGAATAAATGCGGGTTTCCTGTCCCGATGCAGTTGTACAGTATTGTCCGGTGTGCCAGAAGGTGATTCCGTCTGGATCAAGCGAGGTCTGAGAATAATCACCGAAGCGGTTTACACCACTTTGTGAAGCAGTTCCGGCAATAGCCTGCGTTTCGGCAAAACTCATGGTTCCCAGCGGATCCGACGCCAGACGTCCGGTATAATACAATCCGGGATAGTCTCCGGCAGTTGCTGATGATTTTGCATAACACAATGCAATACTTCCATTGTCGTCCATAGCTGCGCTGCTCATCCAGCGGGTATCGGTGTCGGGAGCATAAATGCCCTGCTGATACACACTCCAGGTTCCCGAAGTCTGACGCAATTCGCACCAGTAAATGGCCCGTTGACGTGGACTGCTTGAAATCAGAACACCCCAGGATAAAACAACACTGTTGTATCCGCTCCAGGAACGCCAGGGAGCTCTGTACATCAAAACACCGCCAATACCGTCCAGATATTGACCATTGGGCTGAGGAACATCGTCCCAACCCGAATCGTATGTACCATTAAATGAACTTGTGTTTACCTGAGTTGCAGCAGAACAGGTTACAGAACCAGCTCCGGCCCAATTGGTCGTGGCATTCCAAATTTTAACACCATCAACTCCGGTACCCCATGAATTCTCATAATAAGCAAAAAATGGCAGCGGTGTTCCGGCTGGTGGTAAAGCATCATCATCGGATGCATCGGCGGGCAGCGGTAAAAAAAAGTTTGAAACCGAACCCGTTGAAAAAGTATTGTACACCATTCGGGCCGTTGTACTTCCGGTCAGCATGGCACTTCTTTCAAATACATGAATTTTGTCAGAAGTCTGATTCGCGGTCATGTAATAGCCGTCGTGCCAAATGGAGAATTTTAGATAATCCGGAAACTCGGTCGAATTGAACGTCCATGTGTAATAAGATCCCGTTGGGTCGGCAGTTTGCGAAATAGCAATATAAATCTGTGTACTTGATCCAAACTGAGCAAGAAACCACCGGTCGGCAAATTTATCATACAACACAATCGGATCGCCGGCATTGGACGAAGAGCCCCACAAAGTTCCCAGCTGAAAAGACTCTTGCTCAACTCCCGATTTATTAAAAATCCGGACAGTCGTTGCATTCACCATCTGAATATAATGATTAGGCCCTACCGCTCCTGTTGGATCGGGCGGATACGCTGAACTGGTAATACCGGCAAAATTTTGCAGCGGAGCCTTGTTTGCGTTGCTCCGGTTTCCCATTTGATTCTGTATAATGGCCGGATCGTTCCCATATTGAGGGCCATCTTCGACCGAATACAGAAAGGTCTGTGCCGGTCGGTTTTTACGGTCCGGCGAAATCCATGGTTTGACGGTAAAATCAGGTTCAACATAGGGATTTTCGGCTATCAGTTCTTTCAGCGGCCTAGTGACACTAAATGAGGATGGATAAACAACGCCTGAATCAGTCTGTCCATACAACTCACCATGATGACTTTGCGACATCACCGGCCTGCTCATCATTAACAGGAATGCCGCAAACATTCCAACACAATACACTACTTTCATGGATACTTGGTTTAATTTGACTTGCTAAATTAGACAATTTCCCAGAAAAAGAGTTGCCTCACAATTCTTTAATATTTCCTGAATTCTGCTTTCAATCGTTCAATTATTGTTATTTTTGTCTTTCCTGCAATAAAGATAACCCGGATTTGTTATTTGCTTTTGCAGGCTGAAACCTGCCTCAATTCACTTAGCATTTACTCACCGATCCACACTGTTCATGGACTTATACCGCAACAAAAGATTCTGGAAATGGGGCTTGTTTTTTATCGGGCTGCTTATTGTTGCAGCCTCGCTCATGTTTACAAACAATCTGGTCAAAAAAATTGCCTCCGATGAACGCAATAAAGTAAACATCTGGGCCAACGCTATTCAGCAAAAAGCAAATCTGGTCAATTACACCAACGAATTTTTTAAAAAAATCCAGGAAGAAGAACGTAAACGGGTCGAAATCTGGGCCGAAGCAACCAAACAGGTCATCAGCGCAGGCATCGACGAAGACCTGAGTTTTTATACGCAGATTATTTCGGGCAATACCACCATCCCCGTGGTGCTCACAGACCGCGAACACAACATTCTGGCAACCAAAAATGTTGCTTTTCCCACCGATTCGGTTCAGGTGCTGCAAGGCCCACTGCTGAAAGAATTTTCTATCAACAAGCCCATTGTGGTACAATACGACACCATGGTAAATTATCTGTATTATACCGAATCGTTGTTGTATACCGATCTGCGTAAAGTGTTGAAAGATCTGACCGAATCTTTTTTCTCCGAAGTAGTCATCAACAGCGCCAATGTGCCGGTGCTGGTGCTCGATTCAAACAAAAACAAGGTGCTCACCAGTGGCAATGTCAGCAACGAAATACTACAGAATCCCGAAAAACTGCAACAGCTGATCAATACAATGGAAACGCAGAACAAACCTATTGTAATTGATTTTGAAGGACAGGGTAAAAAATATATTTACTACAAAGATTCATATTTACTTACGCAGCTTCGGTATTATCCGTTTGTTCAATTGTTTGTGGTTGGTATCTTTCTGTTGCTGGCGTATTTTCTGTTCAACACCACCCGCAAAGCGGAACAGAACAAAGTTTGGGTGGGCATGGCCAAAGAAACCGCGCACCAGCTGGGGACGCCCATTTCATCCATGCTGGCGTGGGTCGATTTTATCGAAACCGATGAAAAAAACAAAGTGTATCTCGAAGAACTTAAAAAAGATATTCAACGCCTTGAATCAGTGTCGGCCCGGTTCAGCAATATCGGCTCAACACCCGAACTACCCGATACCCATCTGCCGGCCTGTATTGTCAGTTCGGTAAAATATATTCAGGCACGCACTTCAAAAAAAGTACAGATCAATGTATTGTTTTCCGAAAACGAAAACATCATTATCCCTTTAAACGAAAACCTGTTTGGCTGGGTGATGGAAAACCTGATGAAAAACGCCATCGATGCCATGGAAGGTGTTGGCACCATCACCATTACGCTGAATCAATCGGGAAAACATGTGACTATTGATGTTACCGACACCGGCAAAGGCTTTCCCAAATCGCAGTACAAGGCGGTTTTCAAACCCGGATTCACCACCAAAAAACGTGGCTGGGGTCTGGGCCTGACATTATCCAAACGCATCATCGAAGAATACCATAAAGGCCGTCTGTTTGTTCACTCATCGGT
>CAYSCE010000330.1:0-3644 GCA_964429475.1 uncultured Bacteroidaceae bacterium
GGCTACTGACTACTGGCTACTGACTACTGGCTACTGACCATTGACTACTCTTTCTTATCTTTGCAGCAAAATCTGACCAATGGAGATTATTGCACAAGCGATTGAGCCGCAGAATTACACCACCATGCGGCTGGTGAAAAGCGAAGATCTGAATCATCACGGAACCCTGTTTGCAGGCCGTACTGCCGAATGGGTGGTTGAATCTGCTTTTATAGCGGCCACATCTATTCTGAATCCGAAAAACGTGGTTTGCCTCAACATTCACGGGATGCATTTCCGACACCCGGTTCAGCTGGGCGAAATCCTGAAGTTCTCGGCCTGCATTGCATGGACCGGCAAAAGCAGCCTTACTGCTTATGTTGTAGTACAACGTGGCCGCGACAACACCGAACTGGTGGATGGCTTCATCACTTTTATTCATGTGGACGAAAACACCAAACCGCTCCCGCATGGAATCACACTGCTGCTGAAAACCGAAGCACAGAAACAATTGTTCGAAAAAGCAGCCGGCTTGCGTAGCGGAGGAGGAAAGTGAGGTTGTTGACCGCGAGTATGGTGCGTATGAGCGGTATTCATACATTCATTCCTTACAATAAGAATATTTATATTAATTTAGCGCTCTATTTCTGAACGTTATGATGGAATTTACTGCAGCGCAGGTCGCCTCTTTCATCGGGGGGAAGGTAGATGGAGATGCCACTGCAAAACTGAGCAACTTTGCCAAAATTGAACAGGGCAAAGCCGGTGATTTGTGTTTTCTGGCCAATATGGCGTATGAGCATTATATTTATTCAACCGAAGCATCGGCTGTAATTGTGTCCGAAGATTTCAAGCCATCGGGAAATATTGCTGCAGCTCTTATTCGTGTGCAGAACCCTTACGAGGCCTTTGCAAAGCTGATGGCGCTGGCCGAATCGCAGAAACCTAAAAACACAGGCATTTCGGAACGCGCATTTGTAGCGCCCGGCGTGCATGTTCCTGAATCGTGCCTCGTGGCCGAATTTGCTGTAATACAGGCTGGGTCGGTGATTGGCGAAAATGTTCAGATTCATCCACAGGTATTCATTGGCGAAAATGTGAAAATCGGCAATGATGTGATTTTGTTTCCCGGCGTGAAAATCATGCATGACTGCGTGATTGGCGACAGAAGTATTCTGAATCCTGGCGTGGTCATCGGCACCGATGGATTTGGCTTTGCGCCCGATGCCAACGGCCACTTCAGCAAGATTCCCCAATTGGGAAATGTGATTATTGAGGAAGACGTTGAAATTGGCGCCAACACTACAATTGACAGAGCTACCATGGGTTCAACCCGCATTGGGAAAGGGACAAAGCTCGACAATCTGATCATGGTGGGCCATAACTGCGAGATTGGAACACACAATGTGTTTGCAGCTCAGGCTGGCGTTGCCGGATCAACAAAAATTGGTGATCACAATCAGGTCGGAGGTCAGGTTGGATTTGCCGGGCATCTGAATATTGGCAGCTATTGCCGGTTTGCGGCACAGTCGGGTATCATGGATAGTCTCGAAGATCACTCTTCGGTGATGGGGGCTCCGGCTGTTTCGGCAACACGCTTTTTCAAGATTTATTCTATATTTAAGAAACTCGATGAGCTGGCTTTCCGTGTGAATGCCCTCGAGAAGAAATAAATTGTTACTTTTGTCTGATTAAATTTCAATGAGCAGACAAAAAACAATCAGAGAACCAATTGAAATCCAGGGGAAGGGAATCCATACAGGCTGCATGACCACCATGCGGTTTCTGCCGGCTGCCCCCAATCAGGGATATTCATTTTGCCGGGTAGACTTACCAGGAAAACCAGTTGTACGTGCGCTTGCGCAGAATGTATTCGATACCAGCCGCGGCACATCACTTCGTGAAGGTGATGCGATTGTCCGGACTGTTGAACATGTGCTTGCAGCAGTGCTTGGCTGTGATCTCGACAACATTATGATTGAGATCAACAGCGAAGAAACACCGATTCTGGATGGCAGTTCAGCACCATTTACAAATATACTTCAGAAAGCCGGCATTGTTGAACAGGATGCAATCCGCATTGTGTATAATGTTCAGAAAAAAGTATATCTCAAAGATGCGGACAAGGATGTTGAAATGTGGCTGGTACCCGATGATAGCTATCGTATTTCAACCATGGTGGATTACAACAGTAAAGTGCTTTCATCGCAGAATGCACTGCTGAAGAGCATTGCCGATTTTAATGCCGAGTTTTCGAAAGCCAGAACGTTTGTGTTCCTGTCGGAAGTAGAAATGTTGTTACAGCGCAAACTCATTCAGGGTGGTGACATCCGCAATGCCGTTGTTTTTGTAGACCGCATGTTGTCGCAGGAAGAACTTGATCATCTCGCCACTGTGTTTAATCAGCCCAAAGTCAATGTACTGAAGGAAGGCGTGCTGAACAATATTGAACTCAATTATCCGAACGAGCCTGCACGTCATAAAACACTCGATGTGTTCGGCGATTTGTGTCTGGTCGGATGCCGTTTTTCGGGTCATGTGATAGCGAATAAACCGGGACACAAAACCAACGTTGAGTTTGCCAAAATGATTCAGAACCAAATACAAAAGACCTATGGAATTGAAATTGCCTGAATTTGACATCAATGCCAAACCGTTGTTTGACGTGGTGGAAGTTCAAAAATTTTTGCCTCACAGGCCCCCGTTTTTATTTGTTGACAAAATTATGCTCATGGACGACCACAGTATTGTGGGCATAAAAAACGTGACCATGAACGAGCCTTTCTTTGTGGGCCACTTCCCTGGTGCTCCCGTTATGCCGGGTGTTATTCAGGTTGAAGCTATGGCGCAGGTGGGCGGCGTTCTCATGCTCAATACAGTTCCCGATCCCGAAAATTATCTGACTTTTTTTCTGACCATCGACGGTATTAAATTCCGTGACAAAGTGGTTCCGGGCGACACCATTGTGTTTTATCTTGAACTCATCAGTCCCATACGCAGAGGCATCTGCGAAATGGCCGGAAACGGATATGTTGGCGGAAAGCTGGTTCTCGAAGCCACAATGAAAGCGCTGATTAAAAGAAAACCGGAAGAAGCTCAATAAAATCCCGTATTCAAATTTTACCTGACTTATTCAATAGACTGACAATGTTTCAGATCTATCGGTTTATTATTGTTATATTTGTTCCTAACCAAAATCCAAAATCATGAAAAACCTTCTGATTATTTTTATTGTAATTGGCCTCACCGCTTGTGGTGGCTCAAAAAAAGAAGAAAAGACAACTAAGGATTCAACTGTCACAAAAGAAGAAACAGTACAGGTTCCGGATGCCGTTAAAGATGCTTTTGCCAAGGCCTATCCCAATGTAAAAGATGCAGAGTGGGAAGCTGAAGAAGGAAATTTTGAAGCAGAATTTAAACTGGACAATGTCGAAGCATCTGTTGTTTACAATGCTTCCGGTTCTTTACTGGAAACTGAAACAGGACTGGAACCTTCAAAGCTGCCTGAAGCCGCAAAGAAATACTGTGCTGATAATATGCCCGGCAAAGAAATTTCGGAAGCGGTGAAAAAAGTAGATGGCTATGGTGTTGTTTTGTTTGAGGTAGAAATGGGGCAAATTAAAAACTTGGGGAGAAAGTGTATTTTTGGGTTCAAAAATACATTG
>CAYSCE010000331.1:0-3641 GCA_964429475.1 uncultured Bacteroidaceae bacterium
GGCATTTAAACCTGCCCGCTGCAGCCTGCCTGTTGCAGACAGGGCGGGTCCGTGTTATCCGTGCAATCCGTGGACAAAAAAACCACCAGTCCGAATCAGTCTTCACCGCACCCGCCGCGGCGGGGAAGGCGGATTCCGCGTCTAATCTTCTTCCTACGCGTTAATCGTATATGTATTCCATTGCTTCCGCGTTCATCCGCGTCTAATCCATTGCTCTCGTAGCAAAAATCAAAATCGCACATCAAATCAAAAATCTAAAATTTTTATCCTGAGCTTGTCGAAGGACTCAATCAATATTCTAAAATCATTACCTTTGGGTCAGTAAAAATCTTTAAAACAAAAATAGAATGAATCACGACATCCAAAATCTCGAACCAAAAGAAGTATGGACATACTTTCATGAACTGACGCAGATTCCACGCCCTTCGAAACACGAAGATAAAGTGCGCGAATACATGGTGAATTTCGGCAAATCGCTCGGACTCGAAACCATCGTCGATAAAGTCGGCAATGTGATTATCCGCAAACCGGCCACCCCGGGCATGGAAAACCGCCAGGGCATTGTGCTGCAGGGCCATCTCGACATGGTGCCGCAGAAAAACAGTGACAAGGAATTTGATTTCACCAAAGATCCGATCGAAGCATACATCGACGGTGAATGGGTTACCGCCAACGGAACCACACTGGGCGCCGACAACGGAATGGGTGTTGCTGCCGCAATGGCTGTTCTGGCTTCGAAAACCATCAAGCACGGCCCAATTGAAGCACTGATGACCATTGACGAAGAAACCGGTATGACCGGCGCTTTCGGACTCGAAGCTGGTGTGCTGAAAGCCGACATTCTCATCAACCTCGACAGCGAAGACGAAGGCGAAATGTACGTTGGTTGCGCCGGCGGACTCGATGCCAACATCACTATGAAATATACCACCATTCCGGTTCCTGCAGGACACAAAGCATACAAGCTCAGCCTCACCGGACTGAAAGGCGGACACAGCGGTATGGAAATTATTCTGGGCCGCGGCAACGCCAATAAAATCATGAACCGCTTTATCAAGCACGCTGTTGAAGAACACGGATTAATGGTCGCTTCGATTCACGGTGGCTCGCTCCGCAACGCCATCCCACGCGAATCGTTTGCAGTGGTTACCGTTCCTGCTGATAAAGCCAGCGAAATGGTTGAATGTGTAAAGAAAATGGAAGCCATTTTCCGCAGCGAATTATCGGCTACCGAGCCTGACATGAAATTTGTTGCCACCGAAGAGCCCATGCCGGCTGCAGTGATTGACCCACAGATCATCTGGAAACTTACACGCGCTATTTACGGTTGCCCGAACGGCGTTTTGCGCATGAGCGATGCTATGCCCGGACTCGTTGAAACATCGAACAACCTGGCCAGCGTGGACACTGAAAACGGAACCATCATCATCAAAAATCTGTTGCGCAGTTCGGTTGATTCAGCCAAAGACGCTCTCGGAAACGCCGTTTCAGGTGTATTTGAACTGGCCGGTGCCAATGTCGTTCTCGAAGGTGCCTATCCCGGATGGAAACCCAATATGGACAGCGCCATTCTGAAAAGCTGCCGCGAAATGTATCAGGGTATGTACGGCAATATTCCCGAAATCAAAGCCATCCATGCCGGACTTGAATGCGGTCTGCTCGGCGCTGTATATCCCAACTGGGACATGATTTCATTCGGCCCGACCATTCGCTACCCGCACAGCCCGGATGAGAAAGTAAACATCGCTTCGGTGAAAAAATTCTTCGACTTCTTAGTGAAGGTGCTGGAGAATGCTCCCGCTAAATAAGTAGAATCGCGATAGCTCATCATCCACCGTGTCATCCTGAATTTATTTCAGGATCTGCGGTGGATGATGATTGCAAAGCATCGTAATAACGCGTGAACTCCAAATAGTTCCTTGTGATGCAAAATAAACATGGCGCTGGTTGCAAAACCGCGCCATGTTTTGTTTTTATGAGTGTTCAGTACTGATGCGGGTTTGTTCAGTTGAATCTTAACCCGCCTCCCGCATAAGCTTCACAAATTTCATTCGCCGATTTCATGGGGTGAAGTTATTGAAAATATCAAAATGGGAAACCCAAAATTTGTTTAATAAATTCAGATTCAAAAAAATCAACGCAACAGAAACTGCCTCACCAAATCTTCTTTCGTACAGGTATTCAAATCAATGCCAATATTAAATCCATCGTCTTTGTGTTTGCTCATAAACCGGTTGTAATCATCAATTGCTTTCAATGAATCAATGAAAAACAATGAACAAAATGAAAGAATTTCTTTGTCCATTTCCAGATGTTTTGCAGTCGAGCCGGGCATCGGTACATTATTATAAACGCGGAGTGCGTTTTTGAAATATTTCTGATAATCGGGTTCATTGAGGTGATAACTCAATAAACCCAGTTGAAACGAAGATGTATTTGACACCGAATCAATTTTGTAATACTCGTACTTATATACCTCAAGCGCTTCGTTGTGTTTACCCAGGCTTAGAAATAATGTTGCTTTGAAATCCAGAAATTGTAGTTTGTCAGGCACAAATTTCAACGCAGAGTCCATGAACGAAACTGCCTGCATGAGTGTCACTGAGTCTTTATGCGAAAATGGTGAAATTATTTCCATGTACAATTCCATGGCCTTTTCTTGAAACCGAGAAGCTTTCAATGAATCTTCATTTATCTGAGAAGATTTTTCGCTGTTCTGTCCAGAACACGAAGAAAACACTATACACAATAGTGCCCAATTAAACAAAGTGTTTTTCAGTCTATTCATATTTGTTTTTTAAGAGCCGAAATTACAATTAGAGTTACTTAAAATTAAAAATAGAAATATTTGGTAAATGGAACACTCGGAGAATAGTTCCCTTGCCATGATGAATATGCGCAATAAGTAACAATTAACTTCACATAATAACCTGGAGATATACTGTCATATGCAGTACCTATGGAAGTAAAATTCTCATTTGTCAACCATGGACCTTTATCAAAGAAATGATCTAGAGTTTCGCTTGAAACTTGCTCTCCTTTAGCATTGTAAACAATTGCTCTTGCAGAGTAGGTGACTCTATCTGCCATCATTTCTACTACAGGAGCATACGCACTTGCAATTACTGTAGCATAGAACTTATTTGCATTAACTTGGGTAACGAGAAAAGAATAATCAACAAAAAAGCCACCAAAAATGCCAACACCCTCTGAAAAACTAAAATTGGTTGAATAGTTTCTACCACATTCACTTTTCACAACATCACCATCATTTCCACCGTCATTGGACTCTGGCCCCACATCCCCGCCCGCCGGCGCAGCCCCACCGCCTCCACCACTAGTTCCAAACGGATCAATTCCGCCAAATCCCATCATCATCAGCATCAAGCTTCCGGTTTGGTTGCCGCTGCCTGCCTGGGCTTTCATTTCCTGCCAGGCTCTTTCTGAGGCCATTGACATTCTGCGGCTTACGCCTTTAACATCCGGTCCAAAATTCAGGGTAACACCGCCTGCGATAACGTTTCCGCTTGGGTCGGTATATTTCAGCGGGTTATTCAACACATAACTGTACTTATTGTAATTCTGCGCATTGGCAGGATCCTGCAACACCGGATCGGGGCTCAGGAAGCGGCCTGTAACGG
>CAYSCE010000332.1:0-3640 GCA_964429475.1 uncultured Bacteroidaceae bacterium
ATCGACCATGCGTGGTTCATCATCCACCGCAGACCCTGAAACAAGTTCAGGGTGACACGGTGGATGATGATTACAATTAAAAAAGTGTGGGCATTGGGAATTTGCATATTTCACTTTGAAATAAAATAAATAAACAGTTCAACCTGAATTTTGTTATTCAAAGTATTCCGCAATAATAATTTTCTTTTGTTTCATCATTACTGCACCGGCATTGGGTTTACTCATAAGTTCGTTCATGTTTGCCGGGACGATTTGCCATCTCAGACCAAATTTATCGATACACCACCCGCACATCGATTCTTCACCGTCGCGGGTAAAATAATTCCAATATTTGTCGATTTCCTGTTGGTTGGAGCAGTTTATGATAATAGCAATAGCATCGTTGAATCTGTGGTGCTCTATAGCTGTGGACATCATCGAGTAGGTTTGCCCGAACAATGAAACATAACATATTTCGGTATTTCCGCTGGGCGTTTCTCCCAGAGCGTTTACGTCCTCAGCCTCAAAATTGTTTTCAAAAATGGATTTGTAATAATCCAGCACCTGACTCATTTTGCCGTCAGGTGTACAATACCAGAGCGCCGGTACGATTTTATTTTCTTTCATAAGGAATTTTTTTTTGAGTTTAAAACCAATCCATTGTTAGTGGAACCAGCATAAACATAGAAAATCTCAGCACAAAATTTTCAAATTATCAAATCTTCAAATCACTAACAAATTTGCACTTTCATACGCCTTATGCCTCATGCCGCAAGCCTTATGCCGCAAGCCCTGTGCGTTGTGCTCGCACATCATCACATTAGCACATCAATTCTTCATCCAGCTCTTCTTGTACGCTTTGCTGAACACCGCATACCATTTTTCGCCTTCGGTGTATTTCAGTGTCTGAATTTTATAATTGGTCACACCGTTTATTTTGTCGCGGATGGCCATTTTGCCGCCGAGCTGCGTTTGCAGATTCCTGGTGTATTTGACAGGATAGGCGCGGTTTTTCAACTCCTGCAACATGCGGAAAGCCGTGTCATAATCTTTCAGCGAATAGAAATGTTCAACGCCGAAATACACAAAATTTACATCGCCGCCTTTGAGAATATAATCAGGCACTGTAGGATGCTTCAACCCAAAAGTGTCGATGCGGTTGGCATTAAAAAACAGCGCATTGGCATCCATCTGTTTGATGCATTCGGTATAATTGGTCTGTGCCGCATATTCGTCTACTTTAAACATGCGGTTCTGATACTCCATGGCAGGTTTAATGCGTTCCTGCTCCTTGTACGCAACGCTGTTGTCGATATTGCATAAAACATTTTTGCTGGTCACATCAATGGCCATGGTTAATGTCACCGAAGCCAGTGCGTAGTCGCCGTCGCGCATCAGTTTCTTTGCTTTGTCGTAGAGCGACAGGTAGCTCTGTTCGGCATTGGCGCATTCCTGCGAAAAGATTTTATTTTTTAGCTCGCTCATCGATGCTTCAAGTTCCTTGTCTTTTTCGAGGCCATACAGTTTGATGTCATCGTTTGCTTTCTGGTACGAATTGCGGGCTTCGGGTAATTTGTTGCCCCAGGCCTGCACTTTACCTTCATCAATAACCTTGACCACGAGCGGCTTCCCGGCGGTACTGATAAAAATGTCCAGACTGTCGTTGCGTTTAAAAATGTATTGATCCTGATATCCGCGCGCTTCGAGAAAATATTTGGCAGCATCGGCATGATTACCTCCGTTGAGATAATTGCGCCCGTTGTTGATGGCAATGTGATAACGTTTTTCTTTGATAAGTGTCATGACTGACACAGCCTCGCGATCCGAAAAAATATCGTCTTTGTATTTTTTCTGATATTGCATCGCTTCCAGACATTTGTTTTCGGCATCATCGAGTAAACCTGCATCCAGTTTTTTGCGGGCGCCGTCTAGATAATTGTTGTAAATGCCGTTACGGGCGCCACACAAGCCGGTTTTACATCCAGCCACTTCGCCGATGGCCGGATAAACTTTGCTGATGCTGTCGCATTTATTAAATTCAATCAAAGCCTGATCGTACTGTTTTTTCTGATTCAGTGTGTTTCCGAGCATGACATATTCTTTGCACAGAACGCCCATCCACTGAATACTTTCGTTGTTGCTGATGATTTCAGAAGCGTATTGTTTCTGATATTCCATACTTTGATTGATATAATTGCCGGCAATGTCGAGGCGACCGTTCTGAATGGCTTTTTCGGCCACCTGCAGATAGCTGTGATAAATACCATAACGTGCCTGAGCGAGTCCTTTGCGGACCTGTTCGGTGCATACCATTCCGGTTGTTGTGCTGCACAGCCACTGGGCGCGTTCGAACGAAGCAATGGCCTCGTTGTATTTTTGTTCGGTGTTGTATTTGTCGCCGTTGGTCAGCATGGTCGAATAAATGGTATTGCCAAGTTGCACCAGCAATTGCTGTGTTGACTGATCAGGACTCATTTTCAGCAGGCCGTGATTGACCATAAACGCAGCGGTATCAAGGTTTCCCGAATTATATTCCATGCGGGCGAGCTGATATTGAGCCGGCGCATAAAAAGGATTGACCTGAATGGCTTTGTTGTAATACGAGGCGGCTTCGGCCAGTTTTCCCTGCGACATCAGATCGTTGCCGCGCTGGCAGAAGAGCTGATCGAGTACAGACAGGCGCTGGTTCAGCGTTGCACGCATCTGTGTGGCTTGAGTTACCAGATCCTGCATTTTCGGCATGAACTGCATGGGGTCGTTTTCGTGCAGACCGAGAGTCTGCGGAAACTGGCGCGAGTCGATCGATGCAATGGATTGTTCCACTTCGCGCAGTTCTATTTCGTAGAAAGATAATAAGTCGATATTGTCGGGCTGAATACCATTCAGTTTATCTCTCTGTGCAGCAATGATGGCATCGGATGCATAATAATCGTTGATGTAGGCAACCTGATTCAGAAAAGTATTTTTCGACCGTTCGTTGAAATATAAAGCTGCATTTTCGACCGACAAAGTGTATTGTGCATCTTTGACAGTGTCGCTGAAATTCAGTTCGGGCAAAGGAAAATATCCGAGATTATCGTTCAGCGGTTGTGCCGAAATATTTTTCTGAAACACCAGAACGCCGCTCTGCTGGCCGCCTATATTCATGCCGCCACTTTGTTTGCGGAAGACTTTTATGGTATAATCAATTTCGCCCGGAATCAGTTTTTTCGAAATATTGATGCCTTTGTACAACACATCGCCGGTGGCACTGAAATTCTTTAATTCCGCTTTGAAAAAGTAATGCGTCGAATCGAGTTTGTTTATTTTCTGATTCATCACATAACTCAGCGAAAACGAAGTGTATTCAGGGCGCTTGGGAATGGAACGGGCAATTTCCTGAATAATAAAATTGCTGTACGACTCGCGTGGCCCGGGCGAAGTCACATTCTGAAACAACGACGTGTAGGAAAAGTCATTGGTTACAATGGTGGTTCCTTGTCCGTTTGCCGCATGCGACAGGTACAGGAATAAAAATAACAAGGCGGTGGAATGAAAGAAAATTTTCATGCACGATAGGTCTTTAATGCACAAAAATAATCAATTTCGGCGAAGTGCAGAAATTAAGGGCTGTCTCAAAACAGCAGATTGTTACGACATTCCACCGTTCCGGCAGGCTTTT
>CAYSCE010000333.1:0-3623 GCA_964429475.1 uncultured Bacteroidaceae bacterium
TATGCACCTGCAAGGTTTACACGGCTCCTTAATGTTTTAAAAGGAGACCAGACATTATGGTGGGTGTTTAATGATAAGGGAAACATTCATTCCGAAACCGGCGGCAAAGCATTAGGAATCGAGGTACGGGCCCAGGCATTTGCGTTTGCAACCAACGATGAAATCAACCAGGCCACATTCTATACCTATGAAATAATTAACCGGTCCATCACCACTTTGTATGAAACCCATGTCGGCCTTTTCTCAGATCCTGACAATGGCTCTCCTTACGATAATTATGTTGGATGCGATGTTCCGAGAGGGTTGGGATATTGTTATAACGGTGATGATTTCGATGAAAACAGTTCGGGCGGTTATGGATATGGTGACAGACCCGCTGCTATTGGTGTCGATTTTCTGCAGGGGCCATACATGGATCCCGACGGAATTGACAACTCCGCTTTCGCTCAGGTAACTGACTCGGCCGGCAACTCGTGGTTTGAAAACTGCAACGAAGCTGTCAACGGGGTAAATTTTGGTAACGGAGTTATTGATGATGAACGATTCGGAATGAATCACTTTGTCGACTTTTGTTGTTCCGGCGTTGTGGGATGGTATATGACATCGCCCGAAATTGCGGCTGAATATTACAAGTTCATGACCGGTTTTTGGAAAGACGATACACATATGATTTATGGTGGAAACGGGCATTCTGTCAGTGGGGGCTATGGCCCGGCCTGTAATTTTATGTTCCCGGGTGAAAGCGATCTTTGCAACTATGGAACCGGCGGCATTGCGCCTTATGGTCCAAAAAACTGGACAGAAGCGACTGCCGGAAACCAGCCATATGGCAGACGGTTCGCTCAGACTGCTGGTCCGTTCACCATGCATCCGGGCGCAGTAAATTACCTTACTGTGGCTGTTCCCTGGGCCCGCGCTACCAGTGGTAGTGCTGCTGCTTCACTGAATGCCCTGATGGTTGCCGATGACAAATGTCAGGCATTGTTTGATAACTGCTTTAAAATTCTTGACGGGCCGGCTGCACCGGATGTTACGGCACAGGAACTCGACAAAGAAATTATTTTATACCTGTCCAACGATGAAATGAGTAACAATTATCAGGACAAATACGAAGAAGTTGATCCAACCATAATTTCTGTACAGGGGCAACACTATGACTCTCTATATCGTTTCGAAGGCTATCAGATCTTTCAGGTATCCGATCTTTCCGTTACAATGGCCGACCTGTACGATCCCGATAAAGCCCGTCTGGTGGCTCAATGCGACATTCAAAACGAAGCAGATGTTCTCGTCAACTATACGTATTCAATAGAACTGAATGCAACGATTCCGCGCGAAGAAGTGCATGGTGAAAATGCTGGGATCACGCATTCATTCCGCATTCTTGAAGATCAGTTTGCTGCCGGTCAGCACAAAAGACTCATCAACAATAAAAAGTATTACTACCTTGCAATTGCATACGCATACAACGAATACGAGAAATACTCCGATAATCCGGCCTATCAGTTTCCAGGCGTCATTTCATCAAACGGACAGAAAACCCCGTATTTACCCGGAAGACACAATGTGCAGATCCTTACAGTCATTCCACATATTCCGGCACCTGAATCAGCCGGAACACAGGTCAATGGAGGTTATGGCGATCAGCCCGCCATCACGCGCATTGAAGGCCAGGGCAACGGCGGCAACATACTGGAGCTTACAAAGGCAAGCCGCGATAAAATTCTGCATGATTATTTTTCTGCTGAACTTACATATGAGCCCGGAGCCGGCCCTGTGACAGTAACCGTGATTGATCCGCTGAATGTAAAACCAGCCAATTATGTTCTTAAGCTCGATTCAACCTTAATTCCATGGGATGGTAATTATGACGTCTGCAACTGGACGCTCGAGGAATATGATCTGAGCAACAATCTTGTGGCTGAGTATCATTCCGATAATAATATAGCCGGGGCAAACGAGCAGATTTATCCGGAACTGGGCCTTTCTGTCACATTTGTCAATGGTAAAAATTCCGGCAATCCTTCGCACCCCACCAATGGCTTTCTGGAAGCGACTATTGAATATTCCGATCCTGCACACGCATGGCTTGGCGGTGTTGCCGATATGGACGGGCCCACTCCATACAACTGGATTCGTAGTGGAGAACTGAATTCCGAACATGGAGATTACTCCGATTTTGCATATGGTGGCTCATATATCGATCCGCAGGAACATTTCGAAAAAATACTCGGTGGTACCTGGGCACCTTATCGCCTGGCTTCATTTGAAGAAAATAATCCTGCATTAAGCTATGTGCAGCCATTTCTTTTAACCAGCAATAAAATGACGAATCTGGCCAGCGTTGATATTATTCTGACGCCCGATAAAAGCAAATGGACACGCTGCCCCGTGCTGGAAACCTGCGAAGATAAACTGTTGTCGGAAGGTGGCGCTGACAAACTGGCGTTGCGTGCTCATGCATCGGTTGATAAAAATGGCAACACGGGCACAGCCGAAGCAACGTTTGATGGAAAAGCCACAGGTATGGGCTGGTTCCCCGGCTATGCCATCAATATTGAAACCGGTGAACGGCTGAATATGGCTTTTGGCGAAGACAGCTGGCTGGGCAGCGAAAACGGCGACGACATGTTGTTCAATCCGACATCGAATCTTGAAACAACGCTCGGAGTACCGCTTTTCGGAGGCAAACACTTTGTGTATGTGTTTGGTCATAACGGCGACACCACCTATAATTGTCCTGCCTACGACGGTGGAGCGTGGCTTCATTCCATGATCAGCAACTATTCAACTACAACGATGAAATATGCTCTTCAAAGTGCCATGTGGTGTTCAATTCCTTTGTCAGTCGATGGCGAAAACTGGCTCAGCAACGAATGCCGCGTACGTTTACGTGTTTCCAAAGCCTATAACAAAAATTATTCAACCTATGGCTCAACAAATCCCGAAAACAAAAATCTTCCCATGTACCGGTTCAATACGCTGTCGCTTTTTACTGATGTCAACAACAGCGAAGTCGCCAAAAGCGCACTGGACCTGATTAATGTGGTGCCCAATCCGTATTATGCACTCAACGATTACGAAGAAAGCATCTATGAAAACAAGGTGAAAATTACCAACGTTCCATCCAATTGCACGGTGAGTATTTTTAATATTCAGGGAATACTGGTGCGTAAGTTTGTGAACGATGATCCTTTCAACACAACTATTGACTGGGATCTGCGGAATGCATCCGGCAAGCTGGTTTCAGGCGGCGTGTACATCATTCATGTTAAAGCGCCGGGTATCGGAGAACGAACAATCAAATGGTTTGGCTCGATGAAAACAGTGGTGGATAATGAGTTTTGATGATGTGATGATGTGATGATGTGCTAATGTGCTGATGTGCTGATCTGCTGATCTGCTGATTTGCTTATTTGCTTATTTGCTGATGCGGGATTTCATTGATGTGGAAATATGCGCCTTCACGTGAAACGTGATAAATCGGCGATGTGAGGCTTCGCCTATGAGGGAATATAAGATCAGGCGTAAGGCGTCCGCCACGACAGATGGCTACAACTTATCACTCATCATTCATCCGCCGCGGCGGTCTCATCACTCTCCATTAACCATTATCCATTAAC
>CAYSCE010000334.1:0-3610 GCA_964429475.1 uncultured Bacteroidaceae bacterium
CACTGAACCTGTCTGCCAGTTTAACTGCAACAGGCAGTCCAGGCAGGCAAGGAATACGAAGGAAGAAGTGAAGTCCGAAGTAAAATCGAAGCTAGCCTTTACTTATCTGTCGCGGCGGACTGACGGCCCCGACGCTCCGGTCGGCGCTTTCAGCTGACTGCTGAAAGCTGACAACTGAAATCTGACAACTGAAATCTGACAACTGAAATCTGACAACTGAAAGCTGACTGCTGAAAGCTGACTGCTGAAAGCTGACGGCTGAAAGCTGACGGCTGAAAGCTGACGGCTGACAACTGACGGCTGACTGCTGATCTCTTAATTTTTCACCACATATTTCAGATTCAGCAGATTCATCGCATTCGGCTTCAGGCCTTTGATGCGGTTGCTGACAAAACGCACAGCCATATCGTAATACAGCACCACCACCGGCGATTGCTCCATTACGATGCGGTTCATTTGTGTGTATAATTTTGCCCGTTCAGCATTGTCAGGCGCAGCAATGGACTGTTCGTACAGCCGGTCGAATTCAGCATTTGCAAAATGCGTATAGTTCGGGCCGTTCGGAACTTCGTTTTTGCTGTAAAATAAGCTCATATAATTTTCCGCATCGGGATAATCGGCAATCCAGCTGGCGCGGAAAAAACCGGCTTTTGATTGCGACACCATTTCGCGCAAGGTAGCCGGAGGCACCACATCGAGCTGTACTTTGATATTGATTTCGGCCAGCTGCTGTTGCAGGTACTCGCATAAATCCTGATAAGTGGCTGTTGTTTGCAGCGTAATGACAGGTAATCCTTTTCCGCCGGGATAACCGGCTTCGGCCAGCAAAGCTTTGGCTTTGGCGGGATTGTATTCAAAATTCAGCTCCTTGTCTTCGCTGTAGCCGTCCAGGCCTGGCGGAATCATTCCATACAAGCCCGGATAACCAATGTTGTTGCGCAGGTAACGCATCATTTTCCGCCGGTCGAAACCGTAATTAATGGCCAGCCGGATATTGCGCTCCTGTAAGGCTGAGATTGCGCTTCCACCGTTTTGCTGTACCGAAATACCCAGATATTCCGTATTCAGATAAGGAATACGGGTCATATACATGTTACTTTTATGTTCCGGTTTCAGATTGCCGGCCGCATCGAGCAGCACGTCCTTGTAGTTGGGATCCAGTCCCGAAATCATGTCGTAGTTGCCCTGCATGAATTCCATAAAGGCCGTATGTTTTTCAACAATGAAAGTGACCACCACACCATCGAGGTAGGGGAGTCGTTTTCCGGCAGCATCGGTTTCGAAATAACCCGGATTTTTTAATAACACAAGCTTCAATCCGTCCTTCCAGTATTTGAACAAAAAGGGGCCTGTGCCCACCGGATTCCGGCCGAAATCCTTCCCGTAAAAATCGACGGCTTCGCGCGGCACGACTGAGCAGTACTGCATGGTAAGCAGGTGCAGAAAGGGGGCAAAGGGTTGCTTGAGTCTGATAGAGATTGTAGTATCATTTGATACTATTATATCGAGCTTGCCGTCTGATTTACAGGCCACATTATTCAGCACCCATTTTCCGGGCGAAGCAGTTTTTTCGTCAAAGAGGCGTTGCAGGCTGTAATTGACATCGGCCGCCACCACTTTTCGATTTTTACCTTTAAAGACTTCGCTGGGGTGGAAATACACATCGTTGCGCAGGTGAAAGGTGTAGGTGAGGCCGTCGGCAGAGATTTCCCACGATCTGGCAATGCAAGGTTTTACTTTCAGTGAATCATCGAGTTGAACAAGGCCATTGAAGAGTTGGTTGACGCCCCAGATATTGGCCTGGTCGCGGGCAAACGCCGGATCGAGTGACCGGATACCGGCTGCTTCGTTGTATCGGAAGAGTTTAATGTTATCCGGAATTTCCCACCGGTTTCCGCATGAACAGAGAATAAGAGTCAGGAAGGGGAGCAGGAGCAGTTTTTTCATATCAGTATTCCAGAATTTCGCACACACAACGGAATCCCAGCCAATCGCGCGGGCCGGAATAGGAGACAGTTTTAGCGTAGTTATCGGTTGTATCTTCGTCGCGCCACGAAATGCCGAGCGCAGTTTTTTCGATGATGGACATTTCTGCAACATTGTGCGGGATGTACACAAACTGCAGATTTTTTTTCTGCGGGAATGCTTCGATGGTGGCTGTTTTTTCGCCGGCATAGACCCAGAAATTTTTAAATGTATTTTCTTTAAACTTTTCCATGGCGTAAGACCATTCATCGACAGTGGGGAGCCGGTATTTTACTTTTTTATAATATTTAGCCCGGTGTTTTTCATCTTTACTGGAGCCCGAAAACAGCAGCATGGTCATATCGGTTCTCCAGTCGCAGTAAGCTGCAGCCTGAATATAGGAGAGGAATACCACCGGATATTTATTGTAATTGGGGCTGTTGTAATATTCATTCATGGTCATATTCCAGCTGAGGGGTGCATCGAGCGGAATTTTCATTTTCTGCGCCATCTGTTTATCGGGGCCACACAAACGCATATAACTCTGAAAACTGTTCATATCAATACCATACAGTGGAAGATTCTTCATGCTGTCGCGCAGTTCCTTGTTATAGCAAATCTGCACAAAAGCCTGAAATTCGCGGTAATCCATATTACTCACCGGGGCAACATCAATAAACACACTGTCGCGCAGCCAAACGGTTCCAGGAGGTGAAAGCTTGAATTTAAACGGTGGCTCATCCTTGGAAACCTCCGGCAGACTGATATCGGATTTCACCAATAAGAACAACGACATAATCAGTATTTTCAAAAAAGAAACTTCCATTTGATCAAAGACTGATTTTTTGCATCATTGCCACCTTTATTATTATGCAAATATAATTTTTTTGTTACTTTGCCACGCAAATCCTTAAAGAGAAAATATATGGCAAAAAGAACTATTGTAGCCATGCCCGGCGACGGAATTGGTCAGACTGTATTGAAAGAAGCTATCAGAGTGCTGGATGCAGCAGGCTTTGATGCAGATTATGTCAATGGCGACATTGGCTGGGAATTCTGGTGTAAAGAAGGCAATCCGCTGCCCGACCGCACCATTAAACTGCTTGAAGAGCATAAAATCGGTCTCTTCGGAGCTATTACATCAAAACCTAAAGACAAAGCAGCTGCCGAACTGGCTCCTGAACTGCGCGACAAAGGTCTGGTCTATTACAGCCCGATTGTAACCATGCGTCAGAAATTCGGTCTCGATATCTGCATGCGCCCTTGTCAGACCCTGAAAGGCAACCCGCTGAACTTTGTTCGCCGCAATGCTGCAGGTGGTGTTGATGAACCTGTTGTTGATACCATGATTTTCCGCCAGAATACCGAAGGTTTATATGGTGGTATTGAATGGACCAACCCGAACGACCAGGTGTATGAAGCTTTGATGTCGCATCCGCGTTTTAAACCCAATTTCGGTTGGTGTCCGCGCGAAGAGCTGGCCGTATCGACCCGTATTGTCACCAAAAAATTCAGCACCCGTATTATCCGTGCTGCTTTTGAATATGCCAAAAAACGTGGTTTTGACAAAGTCACTGTTTGCGAAAAACCCAACGTGATCCGCGAAACTTCGGGTATGATTCTGAAAATTGCCCAGGAAATGAGT
>CAYSCE010000335.1:0-3608 GCA_964429475.1 uncultured Bacteroidaceae bacterium
GCACCTGGCGCGATATGAAAAATGAGTATGGCAAACAATACAACCGATCGAGTGAAACCATTACATCGAGTCAAAGATTCGGCATCCGTAAGCATGGAAAAATCATTGAGGGCAGCAAAGTCATTTATATAATTTACCATACTTATAAATACAGTAGTAAAGGAATTTCAATTCAATATGCCAAACCCCGTCAACGTTTGTTTGAAGGCTGGTTTGCGAATGATAGAAAATTTCTGACAATGACCCGGATCATTTTTGAAGCCCCTTTTTCCGGTCAAACGACCAAAGGAATTCAAATTGGCGATAGCCGCAAAGATGTGATGGACGCTTATGGATATGCCTTTCCATTTCATCATCAGCTTTGCTACGATGACCAGGGGATCCGTTTTGATCTCGATGAAAAAGATCTGGTGGTGGTTCGGATTGTGATTTTCAATAAGTCACAATATTAGCAGGAAGGATCATTTTTTTAAATTCATCTTATTCATTTACTGCAATCAGAGCCAATTTCAGAAAGTACGGATTCCCAATTCAATACTCAGTGCAATTCATTCAGCAATGCGCTTTGAAAACAATACTGCAAATCAGGCTTTTAGTTTTTGTATGTTATTAAAATCAGCTTCAAATCAACGGTTTGGAATATTTATATAATTGAAAGTCGCATTATATGTGAAATTATTGAATTTAAATAATTAATTTTACGTTTTATGTTAAAATATCAGAGAAATGTGCTAAATTGCCCGATATTTTAATAACAAATTCCGGGGGGATATCGATTGAATTTTACGAGGGGTTACTGATTACGTGTGTCCTGACTGCTGTTCCTGTGAAGGTTCAGACTGGAATTTCTGTTGTTAAGTGTTTTTTAATGAATCACTTAAGTTTACTTGTATATGAAGAATTTCAGTCTGGTCGCATTTGTTTTTATTTTCTTTATTTCTTTTTCTGTCAAGGCACAACAGGCGCCCCCATCACAGGCACAACTGTACACGGCCCAATCAGGTTTTGTTGAAAACAAAGGCCAGAGCCTGGTTTTGCCGGATCACCTTTTTTCTTGGAAGCACAACAATGTGTTTGTGTATTTTATGGAAGACCGTGTGGTATTTCTTACACAGGAAATCACACACATCGATAATGCTGAATCGCTTGAAGCCAAATTAAAAGGTGATGACAACCGTGCAAAAAGGCTTTCAGCCCGCACATCGGTGAGCCGCTTTGATCTTGTGTTTGAGAACGCATCAAACGGAGTTCAAATTGCCGGCGAAGAACAGAACAGCGTGTGCGCCGATTTCTATTACGGTCATTGTCCGGATGGATTGCTGAAAGTTCCGGCCTACAAAAAAGTCAGGTACAAAAACATCTGGCAGGGCATCGATATGGTGTTTTCGTTCGATGGTGTTTCGATGAAATATTATTTCGAAGTGGCTCCGGGTGCCAGCGCTGATCAGATTGGTCTTCGCTGGGATGGCGTTGAAAACGTGCAGCTGAATGCAAACAATGAGTTACAATTCGATCGTGGCGCCTTTACATTTTTTGATAAAGCGCCTGTTTCGTTTTGTGGCAACAATACGATAGAAACATCATATTCACTGGACGGCAACCATGTCCGGTTCGTCCTTGACAAGTATGATGCAACGCAGCCATTGATTATCGATCCGGGTTTGTATTGGGCATCGTCGCTCGAATACAACGGATACGGCTCGTGGGGCGAGTTGGTGACCACGACCACCGGTATTTTTTACATAGTTGACTGGGAGTGGAATCCGGGTGGCACCGATCTGGTCAACTATATGGCCAGTGCCACAACTTTTTCGAATTTCAGCAGCGATGCAACAAACGAAGATATTGTCATTTCGAAATTCAGTAAAGACGGTGCTTTGATGTGGGTCTGCAAATATGGTGGCACCGGCGAAGACGATGTAAACGGAGGTGTCGAACTTGATAACAATAACAATCTATACATTGCCGGCACCAGCGCAAAAGAATTTTCCGCAGCTTCGGGCGATTTTCCGTTGATGGTACTCGCCGGCGCATTTAATCAGGGCTGGGATGGATCTTTAAGTACTGGTCGCCGTGGATACTTATTGAAGTTTTCGGCTACCAACACCCGTCTTTGGGCCACATATCTCGATCGCGGTGCTAACCTCGAAGTTTTTGATATTTCCTGCAATCAAACCAACAGCATTTTTATGACCGGCATTTCGGGTGGCAATCCCACTTATATCCCTGCGCTCATGATTCCTTCAGGATCCGGATATCAAGGTGCTTTAAACGGCAATACTACATCGCACAGTTTTATTTTACAATTCAACGCCGCTAACGCTGTGGCCTGGGGAACCTGGCTGCCGGGTGTGGCAGCTTCTTCTTCAACAGGTCGTTGTTCGGATATTGTGGTAAACAAAACCAACGGATATGTGTATGTTGCCGGCGATGAAATGTGGAGTAGCACAACACCGTTTAATACAGCATTAATTGCTGCTTCATACACCAATCAGGGCGACAACGATATGTTCTATATGGCTTTCAATGGCAGTAATCAACCCGTCCCTGCTTATGGAAAATATTATGGTGGTGCCGGTTTCGATAAAATAAATGTTGGTGCCGCCAATGGCGATATAGAACTCGATGATTCCGGAAACCTGTATTTATGCGGTCATACATACAGTGCTAACTTCCCGCCGATTCTCAATCCCGGTGGCTGTGCTTATTTTGACGGCACCATCAACGACGGAACCGGCATTACAGCCAATGAAGCCAGCACTCAGGACGGGTTTCTGTACAAAGTAAACACCAGCGGAACCGTCACTTATGGAACTTTTTTCGGCGGCACAGCATACACTTCAATGAAAAAGCTGAAAAAAGATTCGCATGGAAACCTGTGGATTAGTGGCGAACAAAACTCAACAGGTCTGGCACAGTCCTCACGCACGGGATACTTCAATCAGGCTTTCACAGGCACAAACACCAATGTTTTATTTGCACAGCTGGGAATCAACGACAATCTGGAATGGTTGGCATATTATGGCTTCGCTACCGGATATGCGGGATACAATGGTTTCGATATTTATGAACCCACCACCGACAGTGTGTATATCAATTACACAGGAAATTTCAATTACACCATCAACACCGGTGGCGGATATCAGTACACGGCTACTTCAGGCTGCACGGGCGCAGCGCAGTTCCGCAATTATTACACACCGTATGCACCATTCACCATTTCAGGAACCACATCACTTTGCGCCGGCAGCACCACTACATGGACTGCTTCTTCGGCAGGCGGCGCATGGTCAAGTTCCAACACGGCTGCTGCCACCATCGATCCTTCAACGGGTTTGTTGACAGCGGTCGCCAATGGCTCTACAACGATTACCTACACATTAACAGTATTGGGTTGTTCGTATACACAAACGGCAACGGTGACTGTTGCTGCTGCAAACGTTACGGCATCAGCAGCATCACCATCAATTTGCAGCGGCAGTAGTACGACAGTTTCTGCAAGCGGCGCCACCACTTATTCGTGGAGCCCGACAGGAAGCGGATCGTCGTTTACCGCATCGCCATCATCAACCACTACATATTCTGTAACCGGCACCAGTGGCAGTTGT
>CAYSCE010000336.1:0-3604 GCA_964429475.1 uncultured Bacteroidaceae bacterium
CAAGATAGGTAAGGCCCAGTTGCCGTATGCGGGTAAGCCGCTGCAGGCAGGGATGATTCATCAGCCCGAAAATTAATTCGTCCGGAATCGTAATAAATCCATGTACAGGATCGTTGAGTATTTTGCGTTTGTTAACAGGCATGATCGGATGAATTCGTTGAATTGGACAATTTTTTTGTATCTTTGAATTGATTTTGCTTAAGGATAAACCCATTCAAAAACAGACAAAAGTAATGATAAATAGAAAAAGTGCACTATGAGCAATAAAAGCAAAATCCTGTGGGTGGATGACGAAATTGAAATTCTGAAACCGCATATTCTGTTTCTGGAGCAGAAAGGATATGAATTATATCCTGTGTCCAATGGAAACGATGCCATTGACCTGATAAAAACAACCGACTTCGATATCATTTTCCTCGATGAAAACATGCCGGGACTGAGCGGGCTTGAAACACTGGCGCAGATAAAAAACCTGAAGCCCAATATTCCGGTGGTGATGATTACCAAAAGCGAAGAAGAAACCATCATGGAAGAGGCCATCGGCAGTAAAATATCGGACTATCTGATTAAACCGGTCAATCCGAACCAGATTCTGCTGAGTCTGAAAAAAAATCTGGAAGACCGCCGGCTGATTCAGGAAAAAACGTCGGGTTCGTATCAGAAGGAATTCACCCGTATGGGTATGGAGATTTCGCCCAACCTGACGGTTGAGGAATGGATTACCCTGTACCGTAAAATTATTTTCTGGGAACTGGAATTGCAGAAAGCCAACGATGAAAACATGCTCATGATTCTGCAAACGCAGAAAGAAGAAGCCAATAAAGTTTTTTCAAAAGCATTTATCCGCAATTACCGCGACTGGCTCACCGATGCAAAAGCATCTCCGATACTGTCGCACACGGTGATGCAGAAATCGGTTTTTCCATTGCTGAACAAGCAGGAAAAAATTCTTGTAGTGGTTATCGACAATCTTCGTTATGATCAGTGGAAAGCCATAGAGCCCGCTATTGAAGGGCATTTCAGAGTAGTTCAGGATTCGATGTACTGCAGTATTCTGCCAACAGCAACGCAATATGCACGCAATTCAATGTTTGCCGGAATGATGCCGGTTGACATTCAGAAACGTTTTCCGCAATACTGGACAGAAGACGATGATGATGAAAATTCGAAAAATCAATTTGAATCAGAATTATTTGGTGAGCTTTTAAAACGTTCAGGGCTGAATCTGAAATTCAATTTTTCGAAAATCCTGAATCTGCGTGCCGGGCGCAAATATGTTGACACCTTCAGCAATATCGCATCCAATCAGATTAATGTGCTTGTGTACAATTTTGTTGATATGCTGTCGCACTCCAAAACCAACATGGAAATTATTAAGGAGCTTGCCAACGACGAAGCAGCATACCGGTCTATCACCCGAAGCTGGTTCGATCATAGTCCGCTGGCCGAAGTATTTGAACTGGCAGCACGGCATAATTTCAAAATTATTCTCACCACCGATCATGGCAGCATACGCGTAAAAAATCCGGTGAAGATTTATGGAGATCGCGAGACCAACGCAAATATCCGCTTCAAATACGGAAAGAATCTGAATTCGGATGGCAAGAATGTGTTTGAACTGCGCAATCCGGCCGAATTGCACCTGCCACGTCCGAACATCAGCACCACCTATATGTTCTGTCAATCGACCGACTTTTTCGTTTATCCGAACAACTACAATTATTACGTGAATTTCTTTGCTGATACTTTTCAGCATGGAGGTATTTCGCTCGAAGAAAATCTGATTCCATTAATCACACTCGCTCCGAAATAATATGATGAAACGTTTCAGCCCGGTATTACTGTCAGGGATTGATGAAGTTGCACGGTATATCATTACCCTGACTGAAAAACACTCCACATTTGCCTTTTACGGTCCAATGGGCGCCGGAAAAACAACACTGATATCGGAACTGGTACATCAGATTACAGGTTCAGAAATTAAAGTTACCAGTCCGACATTTGCCATTGTAAATGTTTATGAAGGAAACAGGACTATTTATCATTTTGATTGTTATCGGCTTGAAAAGCCGGAAGAAGCGCTGCAGGCCGGACTGGAGGAAATGATGTACGATGGTAGTCTTTGTTTCATTGAATGGCCTGAAAAAATTGAGTCCCTGCTTCCCGAAAACATAGTTCTGATCCGTATTTCAGAAACAAGCAACCCAAACGAACGCACCATTGAAATAAACACGCCTGATTATGACTGAAAACAGTAATATTAATCTGGGGCCGGCCAGTCAGATGATGCCGGCCGAAGAAAGACTTGAAATAAAAAGGAATAAAAGCTCACTGCGTATCGGTGTTCCGCGTGAAATATCCTTTCAGGAAAACCGTGTTTCGCTGGCACCCGACAGTGTTGGGTTAATTGTATCGCATGGACACGAAGTGGTTGTAGAGCGCGGAGCAGGTCGCAACGCCCATTTCAACGACGAAGAATATGCCGAAGCCGGCGCCATTCTGACCGATTCTGCCGCCGAAGTGTACAAGTGCAATGTGATACTGAAAGTTGCACCCATGCTGTTGTCCGAAATCGATATGTTGCAAAGCAGGCAAACCGTTGTTTCGGCCTTGCATTATACCATGCAGAACGCCGAATATTTCAAGAAAATGATGCAGCATAAAACAACCGCTGTTGCATTTGAATTCATAAAAGACAACAGCAATCTTTTTCCGGTGCTGAAATCGATGAGTGAAATTACCGGATATGCAGCCATTCAGATTGCAGCAGAATATTTAAGCAAAAACGATATCGGCAAAGGCAAACTGTTGGGAGGTGTTCCTGGTATTGCGCCGGTCGAAGTAGTAATTCTGGGTGCAGGAACAGTGGGCACCTATGCCACGCGCGCAGCATTGGGCTTTGGCGCCGAAGTGAAAGTTTTCGATAATCAGATTTATAAATTACGAGCCCTGCAGAAAAATGTCGGCACCCAGATTTTCACATCCATCATACAACCACGGGTTCTTTCCAAATCATTGAAAAACGCCGATATTGTAATCGGAGCTTTACACACAAAACGCAACAGACCTGCCATGGTGGTAACCGAAGAAATGGTCAGCGACATGAAGCCCGGCTCTGTCATTGTTGATGTGAGTATCGATCAGGGAGGCTGTATCGAAACTTCACGGGTGACCACACATAAGGATCCTGTTTTTATCAAACATGATATTATACACTATTGTGTTCCCAATATTCCATCGCGTGTACCACAGACGGCATCGTATGCGCTGAGTAATTTCTTTACACCTGTTATCATTGACATGGGCGAAGAAGGGGGAACGTTTTCATTCCTCAAATCAAATCCGGCCATGCGTCAGGGAATTTATGTTTTCAATGGCATACTCACCAACCATATGATAGCTGAAAGTTTCGGATTGCCGAGCAAGGAACTGGACCTTTTGCTGGCCAGTTTTCAGTTTTAACATGAATATCCGGCGGCGATAATCCGGAAATCGTCGGCATAAAACAGCAATCGGAACATATTGATTGTGTTTTGCATTTTGTAGTGTATCTTTATCTCTTAATATGCCAAAGCTCAAGAAAAATATGCGTAGGGTTGCCATC
>CAYSCE010000337.1:0-3573 GCA_964429475.1 uncultured Bacteroidaceae bacterium
AACTGACCAGTAACGCATTCCACGCATGGTGTCATCCTGAACTCGTTTCAGGATCTGCCATGCGTGGCTCCTCATCCACCGCAGATGCTGAAATGAATTCAGCATGACACGGTGGATGAGGAATTACGGCTTTTGCATCAAATAACTATTACGTATATTGTTTTACCTGCCCGCTGCAGCCTGCCTGTTGCAGACAGGGCGCGTCCGTGTCCGCCGCGGCGGAATCCGTTAAATCAGTGTCCGCCGGGGCGGATCCGTGTTCTAATTGAAAAGACTCGGGAAAAACGTAATTCGCTTAATTCATTTCAGCATCTCAGAAAATGATTTTGCACAAAAACTGAAAACCCGGAGCGTATCTCTCCGGGCTTCAGCAGACAACTTTGTTCATCAGACTTTTGTGAACTTCTTAATAACGCAAAATCTACCGCACTGGTTCACCTTAATAAAGGGATCTGAGTTGTCTTTGAGGGAATCTCGTAACTGACATAAATTTCGTGAGAACCTGAACTCACTTTTGTCAATGTACTGAATACTGCATCGTAGGAATAACCAATTCTGATATTTCCGGTAATATAACCACCCACAATAATGCTGGCGCCTTCTTCCCACCGGCCGGCCAATCCGGCCCAGTATTTTTCGTTGAATTCGGCCAGTACCGAAAGGTCGATGCCAAGCGGTGCTCCGCTTACTTTTCGTATTAATGTGGTTGGTTTCAGACTCACATGATCCGACACATGAATTTTTACTCCACCCATCAGGTAATAGTGATTTTTCAGATCAATTTCTTCGCGGCCTCTATCTTTCAGAAATCCGGAATTGTAGAGCTTTGGTGCTGAAATTCCCACATACCAGCCAGGAGTATTGAAAAACATTCCGAACCCGACATTGAATTTTGCTGCGTCTTCGTACACATCGGCAAAAGCCGGATCGTATTCATCGCTGGCCAGTTCAAGTGCAGGCAAGTCGGCACTTAAAGTATAGAGCCCGGCATTGAGTCCGAAAGTGAGACGGTTATTTTCTGAAAATTTTACGCCGTATGAATAATATCCCATTACATTTCGCTGTGTAAGTGGCCCAGCCACATCGTTTACGATGGATAATCCGGTTCCCATACTGGTGTTTTTCAAAGGGCTGTGCATCAGCAACGTTTGTGTCATGGGCGCATCGTCCATGCCCGTCCATTGTGCCCGTGCATGCAGCGAAGCAATAAACGAGTTGTTGCTGCCGGCATAGGCCGGATTGAACACCAGAGAGTTGAACATGTACTGTGTATATAGCGGATCCTGCTGTCCCCGCGCAATGTCTGCATTCATGACCAATAAGATTATGCAGACAAATCCTGTTGTTTTTATGATTGTTTTCATTGTAGTAGTTTTTAATGAAAATTAGTCATCGAAATTCTGGAGATATATACAGGTCCGCTATACATCTTAGATCCGTCTCCGAAGATATCCAGCACATAGTAGTAAGTTCCTTCGGGCAGTGAGTATGTGCCTTTGAGCAGGTCGCTGTTTGAATTTCCGTCCCATTCGTTGTGGTATCCGTTCGATTCAAAAACCAGACTACCCCAGCGGTTGTACACTTTCAGCAGGTTGGATGGGTATGCATCAATTCCGATAATATCAAAGCGATCGTGAATACCATTTCCATCGGGCGAAAAACCTTCGGGAATGAACAGGGCTGGGTATCCAAGAATCCGGATGACAACCGTATCTGCATCAAGACATCCGCTTAAAGCCTCGCCAACAACAATGATGGTTGTATCCTGTGTGATGGTCAGAGAGCCACCATCGCCGTAAATTCCATCTATGTTCCAGGTGTATGAAAAATCTGCACCGGTAGCTGTCAGTTCTACTTCATCGCCAATATACACCGAATACTGGTCAGCCGTGAGAACAACATCGGGCGATTGTTTTACAGTGATGCTGATTTGTGCAGTATCCAGACAGCCTTCCTTGCTGGCTCCGACAATGGTATACACGGTGTTTTGCATGGGTGTTACCTCAACCGTTGAGCCTTCAAGATTACCCGGAACCCAGACATAATAGTCGGCACCATAAGCTGAAAGACTGATGGTTTCGCCGCTGCAGATGGGTTCGTGCTGATCGGCCATTAATTCAGGTTTCGGATCAATTTTCAGTACCACCATATCCGAAGTAGCAGGACATGAACCATTGGATTGTGCTGTCAGCATCAATGTTACATTGCCAAATTCGCTCAGCGCAGGAATGAAGGTGGCATTCAGCACTGTCGGATCAACAAAGCTTCCGGAGCCTTCAATGACTGTCCAGAGCAGACTTGAATAATTGTTTGCTGTAGCACCTGACAGGGTGTATGAAAGTGTTCCCTGACAAAATTCTTCATCACTTCCGGCATTTGCATCCGAAATCTGGGTAACGAAAATAATCTGTTCGCAGCTGCTTGAATTGCCCTGGTCGTCAAAGGCAGTCCAGGTAACTACTGTGGTGCCGGTTGGAAATACCGGAGGTGCGTCGTTGACAATACTTGCAACATGTGCATTGTCGGTAGCGGTGGCCATTCCGATATTGATTTCAGAAACAGAGCAGAATTCCATGGCCGGAGGGCAATTAATTACGGGCGCTTCATTATCAACCACCAGAATATTGTACACGCAAAGGCTGATGTTTCCTGCACTGTCAACGGCTGTCCAGGTGACCACGGTGTTTCCGAGATTGAATACAACTCCGTCGAGCGTGGTTCCCGATCCGATGGTTGCACTACTCAAAACATAGGTCAGGCTTACCAATCCATCGTTGTCCGAGGCGATTGCATCCCAGGCTGTTCCAACATGCAGGTGTGTGTTTTCGCCCGGATCGGTGCTGACGGTCTGATCATTTCCGGTGAGACAGAAAACAAATTCCGGATTTTCATTATCAGAAACAACAACATTGAAAACACAGTACGTCATATTTCCGCTGCTGTCGACAGCAGTAAAAGTAACGACGGTTGTTCCGATATTGAATGCTACGCCGGCCAGAGAGGATCCGGTTCCCGACGTTGCGCCGGATAATGCATACGTGAGACTTTCTATTCCGTTGTTATCCGAAGCGACTGCATCCCAGCTGTTGTCTGGTTGTGTATAGGTGTCTTCTTCCGGATCAGTATTGACAAGCTGATCATTACCGGTAAGACAGAAAGTAAATTCCGGATTTTCATTATCAGAAACAACAACATTGAAAATACAGTAGGTGATATTTCCACTGCTGTCAACGGCAGTAAAAGTGACGATGGTTGTTCCGATATTGAAAGCTACGCCGGCCAGACTGGATCCGCTTCCCGATGTTGCGCCGGATAATGAATAAGTGATACTGGCAATACCATTGTTGTCGGAAGCGATTGCATCCCAGGTGTTGTCCGGTTTTGTATAAGTGTCTTCTCCAGGATCCGTGTTTACCAGCTGATCGTTGCCTGCAAGACAGAATGTAAATTCTGGATTTTCATTATCCGAAACTATTACTTTAAAGATGCAGGTTGAAATATTTCCGCTGCTGTCAACTGCAGTAAAAGTGACGATGGTTGTTCCGATATTGAAAGCTACGCCGGCCAGACTGG
>CAYSCE010000338.1:0-3566 GCA_964429475.1 uncultured Bacteroidaceae bacterium
CAGCGGGTCGCCCTGCAGAATTTCTTTTGTCGGCGCTTTCAGAAAAGCATCCATCTTATCCTTGTTCGAAAAAATCGACATCTGAAAAACATAATCGGTATAAATCAGATAGTCGTTTTTGAATTTATTCTGCAGTGTAGAGTAAAAGGCTGGCTGATATTGCGCAGGCACATCGGCAGCATACATTTCAATCATGGCGCGGAAAAGCTGCAATTCAGTCTTGTAATCAATCATGCTGAAATACTTTTCTGTCTGTGTTTTTAAAGGCTGAGTAAGCTCTTCAATCTTCGACAGGTTGGGCTTTTCTTTGGCCAGCTCCGCCATCAGAGGGCGAAATTTTCCGGCCATCGAAATGGCATCAGTTCCTCGGAAGAAAGCTTCGGAAATATAATTCTGTGTGCGCCGCAGCTGACTGAGCTTTTCCATCGAATTTTGGGTCTTGATCAGCGCTGTTTTATAATAACCGAATTTGGGAATATTATCGTTGTTTACCCATGTCTCGAAATCGTCCTCCATCACTCGCTTCCGGTCAATAACATTCAGGCGCTTGATACCTTTGTTCTGACCTATGAAGTATTTCCAGTAGTTGGCAGTTGTGGCATATTTGCTGGCATAGCGGATACGTACCTCATCGCTGGCCTGCATGTTTGCATCCATGATCTTCAGTTTCTTATCACGGATTTTTACTATGGCCGGATTGATAAACTGATAATTGGATTCCACTTCATCGCTGGTGATATAGCGCGATGTGCGGCCGGGATAGCCCATAATCATGGCAAAATCATTTTCTTTTTTCGGCTTCAGCGAAACCGGAAGAAAATGTTTTGGTTTCATGGGAATATTGCTTTTGCTGTATTCAGCCGGTTTCCCATCGGCATCGGTGTACACTCTGAATACACTGAAATCGCCGGTATGACGCGGCCACATCCAGTTGTCGGTATCACCACCAAAATTGCCGATCGACAAAGGCGGCGTCATTACCAACCGAACATCGGGATACACTTCGTAAACAAACAGGTAATACTCGTTTCCGTAAAAGAATGATTTCACATTGGCTTCCTGGTATTTGCCGTTGACGGCAGCACCTTCAAGACGTTTCGAAATTCTGTTCACAATTTCTTCGCGCTCCATTTCTGTTGCTTCGAAGGGAATTGAATCAAGAATGGTTTTGGTTACATTTTCAATCCGAACCAGAAAGCGGACATTCAGATTCGATTTTGGCAGCAATTCCTGCTCAAATGACTGTGCATAAAAACCATTCGTAAGAATATCATTTTCAACGGTACTCAACGAAGCAATCGAAGCGTAACCACAATGATGGTTGGTAAAAATCAGTCCCTGATCGGACACAATTTCGCCGGTGCAACCCGCGCCAAAAATAACAATGGCGTCTTTCAGACTGCCGTTGTTGATCGAATAGATTTCTTCGGCAGTCAGATGGAGACCCATCTTCTGCATGTCGGTATAATTCAGCCGCTCCACAAACATAGGCAACCACATGCCTTCATCGGCCCGTGCCTGAATAAATCCTGATAAAAACAGTACTACAGCGAGTAATTTCGTAAACTTTTTCATTGTCCTGGTAAGTGCTTTTTCGTAAGGCAATATTAGAACATTTTTTTCATTTTATTCGTCTGATTCGACAATACGGGCAATAATTTCGACAATAAGATGATATAAAAAAACAAACCATCTTAAATCTTTATTTGATTTCGTGGAATACTCCAAATGAATCTACGATTGTGAAAGCACCTGAGGCTGTCTCAAAATAAGCTTAGCACAACGACATTCCATAGTTCGGCAAGCTTTGCCGGTATTTTAGCTTAAGGTGCAGAACATAGAATAGTCGCACAAAAACAACGCTTCCGACAACACCGACTCTTCAATGTCCTTCAATTCATTCCGGACTATGGAAGGTCGGATCGCTGGATAAAGTTGTTGTTTTTGTTGAAATAGTCTCTTTTGAGACAGCCCCAGGTCGGCTTAAAAAAAACCGCTTCAACACAATATTGAAGCGGTTTCCGGAAGAAATATATTTTACATTCCTGAAGAAAAAATCATACGTGTCATGGTGGCATCACCGGCAGAAACCCGGATAAAGTATGCACCATTGCTCAGGTCAGGCAGATTTACATCCACGCGGTTTGCACCGGCATTCAGATCACCTGCAAATAAAGTCCTGATCAAACGTCCATTATTATCAAGCAGATCAATGGAGCCTTTTGTACGGCTGGTAACGGTAACATCAACAAACATTATGTCCGTGGCAGGATTTGGAAAAACATTGAATGAAAGTCCTTCGTGTTCTTCACATCCTGTTGGCGTTGCAAGCGGCGGAAAAACAATATAATCGACCCATGCTGCATCACTTCCTTCAGCAGTGGTGTAATCTTTTGAATACACCCATTTGAAAGTATGTTGACCTGCAGTAACCGGATATGCAGTACGCGTCCAGGCTTGTTCACCATCCCACCAATCCTTGCTGGTAGCATCGATCAGGAATTCAAGATAATCCCACTGGCTGCTGTAAGCACTGCCTGCTTCGCAACTGACTTTAAAGTAGAACGAAATACTGTCGTTGGCAGCAACATCCCAGTCAATTGACATGGTCGAAGTCTGGCTGTCAGATATAGAGCCTGATTGCGAGCAATACGTTCCTTCGTATGGCGTTGTGGTTGAAACAAACCAGGGCTGTGTTCCACCGGTAACCCATGCATACTGCGTCAGATCCCCGGTTTCGTAATCTTCATCGGCAATACCGACTTTCATGCTGAAGACTTTCTGAACCTGATAGAAACCTGTTCCCAGTGTACAGGTAATGCTGACTGCCGATCCAAGCGGGGTTGAAGCATCAACGGTAAACGAAAAGTCAGCTCCCGTATTGGCTGCAGCATTCAGATTACCCAGATTGTCAGTACCGGTCACTACTGAAAGATTTGAACTTCCTGTGGTAATTGTACTCACAGCACTGTTGTAAGCCGCATGGCCATTATTAAACGATTCGATAGTTACATTGACGGTTTCACCCGGATCAAGACGTCCGTTGTTGTTGCCGGCGGCATCATCAATTACCATATTACCAATAGCAAGACTGGGTGCGTTCAGCAGCATATTGAATGCAGAGCTCCAGTTGTTGGCACCATCTACCATGTTCAGAGTAAACGGTACGCTGGTCTGATCAGTAACATTGCTGCCAACGGTTACGGCATAGGCACTGTTGACAAGCTTGTTTGCACCTGCATTGATGGCGCCATAGGTTTCGGTGTTATCGGTAATGGTTACATCACTGCTGGTAGTAGTTAAGCCTGCAATAACATTTGCAGCGTTGGCTACGCCGGTGTTGAACAAAGTTACATTCAGCAGAACACTTTCACCATAATCGGCCTGGCCGTTGTTGTTGCCGGCTGCATCGTTGATGGTACTGGTGCTGTACACCACATAAGGGCCTGTTGCAGCAATAACCGGAACTTCGCCGATATACGGAATATAATTGTATTTGGTTGCAGTTACAATCAGTGTATCAATTCCGGCAAGAGCTCCGAAACTGATATTCACCGTTCCTCCGG
>CAYSCE010000339.1:0-3558 GCA_964429475.1 uncultured Bacteroidaceae bacterium
AAAAATTACAAACAAGCAATAGAATGAAAAGACTTTTACTTATGGCAGGTGCCATGCTGATTTCGGTGATGATGTTTGCACAAACTTCGGGCACCGTAACGTTTAAAGTGACCACCAGTACGGCCAGTGGACAGTATGCACCCAAACATGTGCTGGCTATCTGGGTAACCGATGATGCCGGAACATTTCAGAAATCACTCAAGGTGATGGCTGCGGTTCGCAAACAATATCTGTATAAATGGAAAACAGCGACTCCGTCGCAGAATGTAACCGATGCCACCACCGGTGCTACATTGACTTCGCATCAGACGCACACTGTTGCATGGAATTGCAAAAACACCAGCAACACAGTTGTTGCAGATGGTAATTACAAAGTTTGGGTGGAGTTCACCGAGAACGACGCTCAGGGGCCATTTACCAGCTACTCTTTTACGAAAGGAGCCGTGTCTGATACCATTGATTTCAGCAATGCAACCAACTTCGTCAATGTGCAGATTATTTACACGCCGGCAGTAAGCGGAATCGAAGACCAGCCGGGCGTTGCAACAGTGTTGAATTTTCCGGGACTGAATATGTTCGGATTCAGCGTTCCGTCGCAATTGGCTGAAAATGCAGAGCTGCAGATTTTCGATCTCAACGGCAATCAGGTATTTGTTACCACCAGTTACCGCGATGATGGTTCAAACCGTTTGTTTTACTGGAACGCCGATGCTCAGCCCGAAGGCATGTACATTTACCGCATTGAAAGCGGTGCAAAGGAATACTGTGGAAAACTCTTCAGATAAGCGAATTGAAAAAGATATTTGTATTTTTTGTTTTTCTCTTTTTTACAACATTCATAAACGCACAATTGGTTCATCGAACTGAGGTGCTTTTACTGATGGGTTCGCGTTTTGAAATTACCCCGTATGCTGCAAATGACAGTCTGGTAAACGCTTCTATTCAGGCAGCCATCAACGAAGTGAAGCGTATTGAAAACATGATTTCGGAATGGATTCCGGGTACGATCATTTCTACAATCAATGAAAACGCAGGCGTAAAGCCGGTTAAAGTAAGTCCGGAATTATTTGGTCTGATCAAAAGATGTATCAAAGTTTCGGAGCTGACGGATGGCGCCTTCGATATAAGCTGGGCTGCAGCGCGTCATGTATGGAAATTTGATGGCAGCATGACGGCGTTGCCCGATCAGGTTTTGATTGATTCAATGCAATATCTGGTCAATTACAAACAGATTGTTCTGAATGAAAAAGACACAACTGTTTTTCTGAAACAAAAAGGGATGGCCATTGGTTTGGGTGCCGTTGGCAAGGGTTATGCCGCCAACCGCATGAAAGTGGTCATGAAGCAAATGGGCGTTGAGAGCGGGATTGTGATTGCCGGCGGCGATCTGATTACCTGGGGCGAACCTGAACCCGGAAAGCTGTGGCCCATTGGTATTGCTGATCCGCAGAATCCGCATCAGGCCATTGCATGGTTCGAAGTCGGTCCCATGGCCGTTGTAACGTCGGGCGATTATGAACATTTTGCCATGATTGACGGAAAGCGCTACGGACATATCATTGATCCGCGCACCTGTTTTCCGGTTGAAGGACTGCGCAGCGTGACCATTATTTGTCCCGATGCAGAACTCGCCGATGCGCTGGCAACCGCTGTATTTGTGCTCGGGAAGAATACAGGTCTTGCGTTGGTCAATCAACTCAAAGGCGTTGAATGTCTGATCATCGACGCTGAAGGAAATATGATAAGCTCGGACAACCTGCAGCTGAACCGGTATTCGGAAGGTCAGACACGGAAATCACACAAAATATTAATTGGTACAAAATAATGTTGCCTATGAAAAAAATGATGTTCATATTTTTTATTGCGTTGCTGTCACTGGCTTCGTGTGTGCAGGTGAAGCCTTATCAAAAGGCGCATCTGAATCAGGAAGACATGAAACTCAGCACGCGCAAAGTCGAAACATTTGACAATTCTATTGAATCGTACCGCGAAGGTTCGAGCGGCGCAACCGGTGGCAAAACCGGCGGTGGATGCGGATGTAATTAAAATGATTCCTATGAAAAAAAGTATACTCTTATTACTTTTATTGGTGTCGGCCACCGCATATTCACAGGATTATCCGGTGAAGGTGCTCGATGAAAAGGAAGTTGACTTTCTGTTCAATTACTACGAGCAGGACGGCAATCACAGCCCTGTTACCGGTGGCATCGGTTCCGAAAAACTCGACTGCATGACGCCGCTGACCATTGTCACCGTTCCGTTCGACACACTCAACAACATTTCGGTCAGTGTGGGTCTCGATTATTACACCAGCGCTTCGTGCGACCGCATTGACCGGTTCATCACATCAGCCAGTTCTCAGTACCTGTCAGCTGCATCGAGCCGCGACACCCGCACACATTTCGATGCAACGTATTCACGAAAGAATATTGAAGCCACCAATGACAAAGGAATTATGGTTGGTTTCAGCAATGAATTTGATGTGAACTCATTTTCCACCGGACTGCATTATACCCTTTCTTCGAAAGATGAAAACCGGCAGCTGGGGCTGAAAGCGACTGCTTTTTACGATGTGTGGAAACTGATTTATCCGGGCGAGTTCCGTAATGGTGACGAGTATCGCTACGGTAATGACGAAACAGATTACGATAAGGATTCCAGACTGACATCGACTTTTACGGCAACGTGGAGCCAGGTGCTGACGCGGAATCTGCAGTTTCTGATCACGACCGATGTTGTTTATCAGAATGGCATTTTAAATTCGCCTTTTCACCGCGTGTATTTCAACGATGGCTATACGGTACTGAATCCCGACACCAACTGGATGCTGGTTGCCAAGACCATGCGGCCTGAAAAACTGCCGCGTACGCGTCTGAAAATCCCCATTGGTCTGCGTCTGAATTATTATCTGGCTGACAGGGTTTCGGTGCGTTTGTATTACCGTTATTATTTTGATGATTTCGATATCCGCTCGCACACTTTCAGCATCGAAGTTCCGGTGAAAGTAAATTCATGGTTGTCGGTGTATCCGCTGTGGCGCTATTATGAACAAACGGCTGCCAAATATTTTGCACCGTTTGGCGAACATGCGTTAACAACAAGCTGGGAGCCGGCTGAGGAATTCTACACATCGGATTTTGATTTGTCACGACTCATCAACCGCAAGTATGGCGGCGGATTCCGCATCAGTCCGGTATATGGAATTCATAAATGGAAATTCAAAAACAACAGTCTTGTTTTTAAAACCATCGAAGGACGCTATGCGATTTATCGTCGCAGCGACGGACTGAGAGCGGAGTCGGTGAGTATCAATTTTGGTTTTGTTTTTTAATCCTGCGATTCAACTCTTTGTTCAGTAGTCCGTATTCGCGGAGTGTTTGACCGCGCATGGAAGAATTTTCTTCGGCGCGCCGCAGCAGATAAGGCATTACAGTGGCTATGGGTGCATAGGGCAGATATTTGGCCACGTTGTATTTTTCTGCAGCCAGATTAAACGAAATGTGGGGGCAAATTAAAAACTTGGGGAGAAAGTGTATTTTTGGGTTCAAAAATACATTG
>CAYSCE010000340.1:0-3549 GCA_964429475.1 uncultured Bacteroidaceae bacterium
CTACCCCCTCGGCAACGAGCGCTGGAGCATCACGGCGGGGGTGCAGTTTGGGATTGGGCGGAAAAAGGAATAGCTGATACTTATTGATAAAAGTTGCACGTCAATAAAAGGTGTATGTCATCTGTAATAATCATTCAAACCGCACCATCTTAAACTTCTTCAGCCGCATAAAAGATTGAATGATGGAATGGGCGTCTTTATCCATGATGGCGGGTTTCTGAATATGCATGTAGCATTCTTCAACACTGCTCAGGCTCTCGTTTTCGGGCAGATATCCATAACCTTTATAGGTGCCGTTTTCAACCAGCACAAAAGGTTTTTTATCCATCACCGCATGTCCTTCCGAAATCAGAAATGTTTCGTTTTTCATCTGAATATCATCGAGTGCCTGATAGGCGCGTTCGTTGTATTCATCGGGCGATTCTTTTCCAACACAGGCGCCCTTGCATTTTTTTATCTGATGATGAAAGCACGGACCTTCGGTATCGTAGATTCCGCATAGCTTTTGACAAAGCTGATAACGGTTGATGATGCGGTCGAGATAGCCCAGCGCCGAGTCTTTATCGGAGAAAGCGCGCAATGGAAATGCTTTTTTCTGATGCTGGGTAGCGTCGATATAAAAATTCAGATAGCCGTTGTTGTCTTCGCAGTCATATAGTCCAAATCGAGACAGAGAGCGGCGTCCGGCACGGTTGAACAAAGGCTTGTTGAGTTTTATTTCGTGCGATTCTTTCAGCAGTGCAATGAGTTCGCTTCCGGTTTCTTCGAATTCGACACGGGCGGTAAGTTCCTGCATGCGCAGATCGCGCACTGCTTTTTTGTTGTAGAAATGATCGAGCACCCGGCGATGCAGATTGGTGCTTTTGCCAATATAAATCAGATCGTCTTTATCGTTGAAAAAATAATACACGCCGGTGGTTTCAGGAATTTCCCTGAAGCGTGTCAGCATGAGTGCCGGATGCAGTTTGAGTTTTGTCTGCAGCACTTTGGGGCTGTCGGGAATTCCGATTTCATCGAGCATCAGAAAAAGATCGACCGTGGCGCGGGCATCGCCGGCAGCGCGGTGGCGGTCGACCAGCGAAATCTTCAGGTCTTCGCATAAATTTCCGAGACTGTACGAGGCGTGACCAGGCAACAGTTTGCGGCTGTTGGCCAGGGTGCAGAATTTATCACGCTGAAAAACATAGCCCAGGCGTGCAAATTCGGTTGCAATAAAATTGTAATCGAAGCTTACATTATGCGCAACAAAAACAGCATCTTTGGTAATTTCGACAATGCGTGCCGCGACTTCATAGAATTTCGGTGCATCTTCCACCATGGCATCGGTAATGCCGGTTAATTGGGTAATAAAAGGCGGAATGGGCCTTTCGGGATTAATCAGCGATGAGAATTCGTCAATAATTTCTCCATCTTCCAACAGAAAAATGGCAATTTCCGTAATTTTTCCTGCGCGATTGTTCCCCCCGGTTGTCTCTATGTCGCAGACAGCGTATTTCATTGAGTGCAAAGATAGTAAATTCGAATTGTTATCCAGAGCGATTTTTTTATCATTTGATAAACGGTAAAAAAAATACTATCTTTGTAAAGTATGAATATCATCAGTCAGCATATTGATCAGATAAATCTACTCTGTGAATTGAACAGTGTACGATCGCTTTATTCATTTGGTTCGGTAAACACTGAACGATTCGATGCGCAAAGCGATATTGATTTCATTGTTGACATTGATGATAATGATCCTATATCTTATTCAGAAAAGTATTTCAATTTAAAATTCAACCTGGAGGATTTGTTGAAAAGGCAAATAGATTTGCTGGAAAGCAAGGCAATCCGGAATCGGTTTCTTAAATCTGAAATTGATCGCACCAAAGTTTTTATTTATGGAAAACGCGATTCAGACGTGGCTTGAAGATATTCTCAGGTCTATTGATGAGATTAATGGTTTTCTTCCTGAAAAGAGAAATTTCCTTGAATTCAGGAAAGATCTGAAAACCAGAAAAGCCATTGAGAGAAATATTGAAATTATTGGAGAAGCAGTGAACCGGATTCTGATTGTTAATCCGGTGATTGATATAACGAATGCGCGAAAAATTGTTGATACCAGAAACCGAATTATCCATGGTTATGATTCCGTTTCTGAAGATATTATCTGGGCTATTGTTTCAAATGATTTAATGAAACTCAGGGCAGAAATTGTTCAGTTGATGAATACCTGATCATTTTCAAAATACACATACGATTATTTTTTTAGGTTGTCTCTATGTCGCAGACAGCGTATTTCATTGAATGCAAAGATACAAAGAGTCGGTTAAAATGAGAAATTCGGGGGGCTGGTAATTTGTTTGAAAGGTATACGGTACACAGCACCAAACTCAATGGCGTCGGCTTTGGCGAAATGCGCGCGCAGAGACACGTTCAGACCGAAGTGATCGGTGAAAAAATAGCGTAGCGCCAGCCGCTCAAAGGCAAATTCTTTTTTAAAGTTGCTGTTTTTCAGATATGAACCAGCCTGAAGATGAATCTGCAGGCGGCCAATCGGAACAGTCCACATGGCTTTCACAGCTATTTTTATATTGTTCGAAAACGGAACAATGGTATCGTTGAATTCGGTCAGCCGGTTGTTCATGCTGTAATCCAGAATCAGGTCAGTACCAATTCCACCAAATGTCTTATAGCCTAACTGTATAAACTTTTCTGCTGAAATACTGAATGCAGGCGACGTTTTGCCATCGTGTTTTACCTGCTTCCACGATCCGGTAGCGACGAACTGCCAACGACCGGAATAGATATTTTGTTGCAATTTTTTTTTCGAAATTTTCTCTTCTGACATGTTCCAGCTGTAATCGAAACCCAGATTGAGGGTGGGTACATTGAGTCCCAGATTAGGCGCTTTGGTAGCACCGTTCGAGAAATGTGTAAACAGAAATTCTGCTTTCAGTTTCCAGTTGGGCGTAAGTTCGAAAACGCGTTTGTAGCCAAGAACAATCAAGGCATTCAGGTGCGAGCCGATGGCATTGAACGAACAATTTTCTTCGGTATAGGTTTTTGTATTGTATTCGAGACCGCATCCCAGCACAAAATAGCTGCGGTGTTTTTCGTTCAGCGGAAAGTGAAACTGCGGACTCAGCCCAATGGAATAGCCCATGGTATCGGGGTTTCCGGGATTGATTAAACAAAGATCGATGACTTTTAAAGTATGTCCGCCATGATGTTTCGTTGTATCGCGCGGTGTCAGATACTGAAAGTGGCATTGCTGCGAATGTCCCGTGATATAATTCCACATGTCGGGGTGGTGCGGCGATGTAAATCCATAGCCGAAAGCTGCCGACAACGACCGCGTCTGCGCCTGTGCTGTGGCGGAAATACAGAAAACAAACAAACCAAAAAAAAGTCGTCGCGCCGACATTGGATTTAAAATTTTGAGTTGAGCAAAGATAGGAAATGAAATGAAATGGGACACTGTCACGGATCACAAATCCGCGCCAGTGCAGACTTTTTTATAGCACCATTGTACATTCCGATATTTATAGGAATCGCGCCGGTGTACAG
>CAYSCE010000341.1:0-3536 GCA_964429475.1 uncultured Bacteroidaceae bacterium
GATGTAGCCAATATGCTCCGATATATCAAAAAAAGAGCTATTCGCAGAGTTCAATAATTTTCTGCTTGAATTATTGATGTTTTCAATTTTTATGCAGCATTTCTAAACACGATCATAGAAGTGCTGCATTTTTTATGCTCTTTTCAACAGGGATATCCATTGCAAGTATCATTTTGAAAACTCAGAACCCTGTTTTTGGTTTTTTCGACCCGTAAAGCCAGAATATTTTGAATTTCAATATGCAAAAACAACCTGTTTCTGCAAATGGCGAAAATATTATTCATACGGAACATCACTGTTTGTTCGCCTTTTCATGAGCTTTTATATCTTCGCCAAAAATTTGAATCCATGAAAAAGAGCTTTGTATTCCTGTCATTATTACTGCTGCTTATTGCCGCAAAATCCCAAACAACACTGAAAGTACTTTTTCTTGGAAATTCCTATATGTCCGTAAACGATTTACCTGGCCTCACAAGACTGGTAACAAAATCGGCCGGCGATTCGCTGATTTACTCTTCGAACACACCAGGCGGCTATACTTTGAACGGACATTCGACCGATGCAACCAGTACCGGGCTGATTGGTCAGGGTGGCTGGGACTATGTTGTGTTGCAGGAGCAGAGCCAGTATCCGTCGTTTCCTGACCAACAGGTGCAGAGCGAAGTTTTTCCTTATGCAACAGCTCTCAATGACATGATTCTCGCTGCCGACAGTTGCACCGAAACCATTTTCTACATGACATGGGGCCGCAAAAACGGCGATGCATCGAACTGTGCTGTATGGCCTCCGGTCTGTACTTACGAAGGCATGGACAGTCTGCTGCATTTGCGATATATGACCATGGCTCAGGACAACAATGCCGAATTATCGCCTGTTGGAGCAGTGTGGCATTACCTGAGACAAAACGCCGGCAGTATTGAATTGTATAATGCCGACGAAAGTCATCCTTCGCCAGCCGGCTCCTACGCAGCAGCCTGTGCATTTTATACATCGATGTTCCGTAAAAGTCCCTTGAACATTACATATGATTACACACTTTCGGCCAGCGACGCCAGCACCATACGCAATGCTGTGAAAACTGTAGTGTTCGATAGCCTGTCGCATTGGTACAATGTGGATGAAATTCCACAGGCCGCGTTCACTACAGCCAGTACAGGATTACAGGCGACTTTTACCAGCACGTCGGTCAATGCACATCATTATAACTGGACATTTGGTGACGGCGCCACATCAACCGAAGAAAATCCGGTTCATACTTACAGCACACAGGGAAGCTACACGGTAACATTAATTACTGAATACTGCGGCTTATATGATACAACTTCTCAGACAATTGCTGTAGCTCCGGTTAGTATTGAAACTCCAGGCACCATGGTAGCTTTATTCCCAAATCCGGTCAGAAATATTTTGAGCATTTCTGCTGAAAATGAAATTTCGGCCATCAAAATTTCCGATGCCAGCGGAAGAATTGTATTTGTTCAAAACAGCATTGGAAGCAAGAATACAGATGTTGATCTTTCATCACTCGAAGACGGAATTTATTTTGTACAGATTGAAACGCTGAGCGGCACTGCACTGCGGAAAGTTGCGAAAAATACGAAATAAGAATCCGCCGCGGCGGACGAAATCAGAAATACGAAATACGAAATCAGAAATCAGAAATCAGAAATCAGAAAAAAAATTGAAAATCAGATCAAAAATCTGAAATCAAAAATCTGAAATCTGAAATCTGAAATCTGAAATCATAAATCACTCCAGCTCTTTCTGCATGGCCGTCATCACCCAGCGTATTTCGTGAAATTCAAACTCATTTCCAAGATATTCCTTAGCTTCTTTGAGTGAAGTGAATTTATAGTCGACAAGCGCCGTAGCAATGCGGTCGAGTTTTTCGCGTGGCAACAATTGCAGCACGGTGATTTCACCACTTTCTATATATTTCAGTAAATGATTGGCAACAGTGCCTTCGGTAAGGTTGCGTTCCTGTGCGATTTTCGCAACACTGTAACCATCGCGGAGCATTTCGAGCGACACTTCGGCCGACGCACCGGCTTTTTTCTTTTTGGGTTTTACAATATCCGCATCGGCAGGAAAATCAACCGTTTTCAGATCATGCTCCATGCAATATTTCGCAACAATCTTCAGTAATTCTGTTCCGAAAAATTCAATTTTTTTCTTGCCGATTCCTTTCACTTTTTTCAGTTCTTCGGGCGTTGTAGGCAGCAAATTGGCCATTTCTTCAAGCGCCTTGTTCGGCATCACCCGATAGCGCTCCATGCCCGATTCATCGGCCAGATCATCGCGCCAGCCCTTGAGTATGTTGTACAATTCAGGATATTCAATGACTGTCTGAATTTTCGATTCCTTAAATGCGCCCTTGTTGCGGTGCGAAGTAAAACGGAAATCGAGATCAGCATCGGAACGGATGCGCAACAACGCAAACACATCGAAATCCTTCAACAGCGCATCGAAACAGGCACGCGCGATGACAGTCATTTTCTGTAAATCTTCGGCCAGCTCTTTCAGTTCCTGTTCTTCGCTGTGGTTATCCGAATCAAAATCGGTGTAGGCCGTGTAATCAAAAACAGTAGCCAGTTTATCTTTGAAATACGATGCTGCCGCCACCACACGATCCTTCAGATGCTGTTCACCTTCGGCCGTACCGGTAAGCGAAAACAGCGCCCCGAGCTGTCTGCGGAATTTTGAAGCGACATCAAGAATTTCTTTATTAATGAATTCTACTGTATGTTCTGTATCCGGCAGCAGTGCCGATGAAACACTGGAACCCGCATCCACAGCCATGCGGCGAATATGGATGATGCGGTTCAGCATGTCGTCGAAATCGAATAACTGCGACAGAATATCGTTGCGGAACTGAGTTTTCGACACTTCAAGCTCACGATCATCGGGCACATAATCTTCGCTGCGCCGGTTAAAATCAACCACGTTGTGATCGGTAATCACACTCCCGTAGCCAATGGCCGAGCTCAGCACAAGGCCTTCAAGAGTGCGGCAGCGGCTGAGCGCTACATATACCTGCCCATGGGCAAAAGCCTGCGCTGCATCAACAACAACTTTTTCGAATGTAAGGCCCTGACTTTTGTGTATAGTAATGGCCCAGGCCAGTTTGAGCGGATACTGTGTAAAGGAGCCGATTTCCTCTTCTTCAATTTCTTTGGTCGCTTCGTTCAGTGTAAAACGAATGTTGCTCCAGGTGGCAAGTCCAACATCAATCGTATCATCATCTTCGGGGCATTGCACCACAATGGAGTCATCTTCGATGTGGACAATTTTTCCGATTTTTCCGTTGTAATATCTTTTCTCCGGCGCCAGATCATTTTTCACAAACATGACCTGCGCACCCGGCTTCAGCGCCAGCGTTTTGAAAGTCGGATAATTGTATTCGGGGAAGTCGCCTTTGACTTCAGCATCAAATGTATATTCTGTTCCAGACAGCTCGCCGAGCCGTTTTTCGTTGATATCAGCCGACTGCGAATTGTGTGTGGTGAGAATAATATAACCCGGATGAGCCGATGGAT
>CAYSCE010000342.1:0-3527 GCA_964429475.1 uncultured Bacteroidaceae bacterium
CGTTTTTCAGCATATCAATGGCTACAGAACCACTCATGCGGCGTGCCAGCGGAGACACTTCGAGACCTGATAAAACCTCAGCTTTCAGACCTTTCTGTTTCAGTGCATCCTGCAAAGCCAGGCTGTTAATGATGGTGGCCAGCATACCCATATAATCGCCCTGGGTGCGGGTTACGCCTTTTTTGCTTCCGCTCACGCCGCGAAAAATATTTCCGCCGCCCAGCACTACAGCGACTTCGGCGCCCATGGCAGTAGCCGTAGCAATTTCATCGGCAAACAAACCAAGCATTTCCGAATCGATGCCAGAGCCTTGTTTTCCGGCTAAAGATTCACCACTCAGTTTCAGTAAAATTCTTTTCATCCTGACAAAATTAAAAAAATGGAGGTCAACAACCTCCACCAGAATTAATATTTTTCAACGTTTGTAATATTGCCATTGGCATCCCAGGTAGTCCACTCGCCGGTTTTCTTACCATTTTTGAATGCGCCTTTCAGGTGCATCTGTCCATTCTGGTAATACATTTTCCAAACTCCGTCCTGTTCACCGTTTACATAATTTCCTTCGCTCCAGACATTACCGTTTTTGTACCACGAACGCCAGTATCCATCGCGTTTTTCGTTTTTAAAATTACCGGTCCAGAAAAGACTTCCATCTTCATGAAATTTTTCTTCTTTCAGTTTTTCGTGTTTATCGTCTTTTGAATAATACGAAACAACTTTTTCTTTCCCGTCGGGATATGTTTGTTCAACCTTTCGTTCAGCATTTTCCAAAGGATCTTTACCACCCCCGCACGAAACAAAGAGTAACGAAATAACACCCATCAATAAAAAGAAATTTCTCATTTTTTCTTGTATTGTTCGTTCAGTAATTCAATCACAGGTTTGGTGATGTCGAATTTCTTATCCACATACAAAACACTTGATCCACTGGTTTTACTCAGTACGTAATCGAACGGAAACTTATCCGGATTGTTTTTAACCACACTATTGATGGAGTCAAGAAACTGTTCAGAAAGTTCATCCTGCATTTTGCCAACTTTCTCGCGGTACTCCTGCTGCAGTTCCATCAGTTTCTGCTGTTCGGCTTCGAGCGCTTTACGCTGCTGGTCGGCCTGTTGCTGCGTGGTAATTTTGCCGTTTTGCAAATTCACCTGATAAGCATTGGCCTTGTTCTGAAAATTCTGGCCACGGCTTTCAATGTCTTTTTGAAGGCTGTCGCTGTATTTCTGAATTTTTTTGTCACCGTCTTTCACCAGCTGATACTGGCTGATGATGCTGTCTGTTTCAACATAAGCCACCATGGGTGCACCTGTTGAAGTAACGACTGATCTTTCCTTTTTTTCCTCGGCTGGTTTAAAGGGATTAAAAATCACTATAGTCAGCAGCGCAAGAATCAGAGCTCCGGCTATGTAATTAAAAATCATTTGCGGGCTGCACCAACAGCACTTTTTTTTGTTGTCTTGCTGACAACAATTTTCCTGAGTGGTTACGTTTTCTTCCATAAAAATTAGTTTCCGATGTCTGACATGAATTTTATCCGCATGACACGGATTTCTTCAACTGTGTATTCATTTTCGCCCAGTTCGGTAAGGGCATCCTCGATGGAGTCGGTTTCAGCAGTTCTGAAATAATCAAATATTTCATCCTGATGATACGGATCGACGTTTTCATCAATGTAATAATTCAGGTCGATGCGGGTCCCGCTGGCCACGATGCGTTCGAGTTCATCTAGCAGTTCGTCAAACGTCAGGTTTTTCGATACAGCCAGATCCTCGAGTGCCACTTTGCGGTCGATGGCCTGAATGATAAACACTTTCAGTCCGCTTTTGTTGATGGTCGATTTCACCACCATGTCCATCGGGCGGATGATATCGTTTTCTTCAACATAGCCTGCAATCAGCTTCAGGAAGGGCTCTCCGTATTTCTGAGCTTTCCCGGTACCGACACCGGTTATGTTTTTCAGTTCGTCCATGGTAATGGGATACTGAATAGCCATATCTTCAAGAGACGGATCCTGAAAGATTACAAAGGGCGGCAGATTTTCTTTTTTTGCAATCTGCTTACGCAGGTCTTTGAGCATGGCAAACAAAACCTTGTCGGTGCCACTGCCACGACCATCACCCGAATTCGGGCCTTCTTCTTCTTTTTCTTCTTCGATGTTACGATCTTTCGTTAACATAATGGAATGTGGATTATTCAAAAATTCTTTTCCTTTTTCGGTCAGTTTCAGAACCCCGTAGTTTTCGATTTCCTTGGCTATGAGATTCATGATAAGCATCTGGCGGATAGCGGAATTCCAGAAACGTTCGCTTTTTTCGCTTCCTTTTCCAAACACTTCGAGTTTCCCGGCTTTCAGTTGCTTCATAGAAGGCGACGTACTGCCAAGAATGATATCAACGATACTTTTTGATTTAAATTGTTCTTTGGTTTCATCAATACAATCAAGAACAAGCAACACATCGTCTTCGCCTTCGAACGAGTCGCGCGGATACAGGCAGTTGTCGCAGCTCTGGCAATTATCCTGATGATAATTTTCGCCAAAATAATGCAACAATTGCTTGCGCCGGCAAACCGAACTTTCGGCAAACGAAATGGTTTCGAGCAACAAATGCTGCGCAATTTCCTGCTCAGCTACACCCTTGTCTTTCGAAAACTTTTCAAACTTCTGCAGGTCTTCGATGCTGTAATAGGCAACGCAAAGTCCTTCGCCGCCATCTCGACCCGAACGACCCGTTTCCTGATAATAACTTTCAAGGCTTTTGGGCATGTCGTAATGAACAACATAACGGATATCGGGCTTATCGATGCCCATTCCGAATGCAATGGTTGCAATCATTACATCCACTTCCTCCATGAGGAACATATCCTGGTTCTGACGACGCACGGCAGCTTCCAGTCCCGCATGATAGGGTAATGCCTTAATGCCATTCACCTGCAGAAATTCAGCCAGTTCTTCGGTCTTCTTGCGGCTCAGACAATACACAATACCGCTTTTACCTTCGTTTTCACGGACAAATTTCAGCAACTCTTTATTGACATCTTTATATTTCGGGCGAACTTCGTAATACAGGTTCGGGCGATTAAAAGAGGATATGAATACCTCGGGATTGACAAGCTTCAGCGTTTTGAGAATATCCTGCTGCACCTTGGGTGTTGCAGTAGCAGTCAGCGCTATGATCGGTACCTTTTTGCCGATGGCCTCAACAATCGGACGTATCCTGCGGTATTCGGGGCGGAAATCGTGACCCCATTCCGAAATACAATGCGCTTCATCAACGGCATAAAAGGAAATATCTATTCCCTGCAGGAATTCAACATTTTCTTCTTTGGTGAGCGATTCGGGAGCAACATACAGCAATTTGGTTTTACCAGAGAGCAGATCTTCATGAACCAATGTCATTTCTGCCTTGCTCAACGACGAGTTCATTACATGCGCTACACCGCTCTCGGTACCAAGATTGCGGATATTGTCGACCTGATTTTTCATCAGGGCAATCAGTGGTGAAATTACAATGGCTGTACCGGGT
>CAYSCE010000343.1:0-1619 GCA_964429475.1 uncultured Bacteroidaceae bacterium
TGCACCGTATCGGCATTCATGGCGCCTTCCTGCACATATTGATCAAAATCGAGCTCTTCGATTTTGGCTTCAACCGGAAAAATTTCATTTTCAGCACTACAATACTGACATTTCAGATGATTGGTGCCTGGTGCAAAATTCAACACTGCACCACAGTTAATACATTTTGTTTCAAGTGTTTCGGCATGGTTGCCTTCGAATTCCGGAGAAAGGTCACTCATATGATTTTCGGTTTAAAAACGACAACAAATAAAGAACGTCCCACCGGAGCGGGACGTTAAAAAATTCTTGGATTACAGCTGCGGCGGCATGGGTGGCGGCGTTACAGGAAATATTCCTGCAATGGCCTGTACCTGACCGGCCGGTGTCCAGTTGGCCATGCCATTGGTCCACACCAGCGTTTCTTTGGTAAGTGTTCCCTGCTGAACCATTTGCTGCAGTGTCGGCATTGGGTAAGGTCCCATTTGCTGGCCATTGACCGCTACAAAATACTGCACCACAGGCGGTGGTGGTGGCGGCGTTTGCTGCTGTTGCTGCTGATTCGGCTGATTGAGTGTCTGCGACATCTGATTGGCCATAGCAAAGCCCATTCCCATGCCCATTCCGGCACCGGCATCGCCACCGGGATTTTTGGCAGCCTCTTCAATAGCATTGGCTGTCTGGAATTTGGTGTACTGATTCAGATCGCCGACAATGCCCATGCTTGAGCGTTTGTCAATCATAGCCTCAACTTCGGGCGGAAGCGAAATATTTTCGATCAGGAATTTGGTCAGATTGATGCCATAATCATCACCCAGTTCAGGTTTGATATGTTCATGAATTCCTTTCGATAGTTCGTTATAATTTGAGGCCAGGTCGAGCACCGGGATTTTGGCTTCGCCCACATAATCGGTAAAGCGGGTCATGATGATATCGCGCATCTGGCCTTCGATTTCCTCGGTTGTGAAAGAGCCATCGGTACCGGCAATTTCCTTGATAAATTTGGCGGGATCGCCCACTTTAAAAGCATAATTTCCGAAAGCACGCAGACGAACCATACCGAATTCGGCATCGCGCATCATAATCGGGTTTTTGGTGCCCCACTTGCGGTCGGTGAAATTTTTGGTGTTCACAAAATACACTTCAGCCAGAAACGGGCTGTTAAAGCCATATTTCCAACCTTTCAGCGTTGAAAGAATCGGAACGTTTTGCGTTTCAAGCGTGTACATGCCTGGTCCGAACACATCGGCAATCTGGCCTTCGTTGATGAAGACCGCCATCTGTGACTCGCGCACGGTGAGTTTCGCACCGTATTTAATCTGATTGTTGTATCGTTCGAAACGGTGAATAATGGTATCATTGGTCGGATCGAGCCATTCAATGATATCTATAAATTCGCCTTTAATTTTTCCGAGAAGTCCCATATTCGTTGTTTTTTTTACAAATATATTTCTTTTTTACATCGATTAGCGGATTTTGCGATTTTTTTTGTTCTCTGTAGGTCTTTGGTGAATAAAGCTTATGACTTCGTTACAATCGTTACGCGTTACAAACGTTACAGGGTGACAAGGTTACACGTTACAGTCGTTACACGTTACAGTCGTTACACGTTACAGTCGTTACACGTTACAGTCGTTACA
>CAYSCE010000343.1:1719-3512 GCA_964429475.1 uncultured Bacteroidaceae bacterium
CAGTCGTTACAGAATTCAGTACAAATCAATCTTCACACATTTTCACATCTCCACATCTTCACATTATTTCGTTACACGTTTCAGTCGTTACAGAATTCAGTACAAATCAATCTTCACACATTTTCACATCTCCACATCTTCACATTATAGCGTTACACGTTACAGTCGTTACACGTTACAATCGTCAGGCATTAGGCGTCAGGCGTCAGGCTTCAGACTGCAAGCGTTGTGCGTTGCGCTCTGTGCCGCAAGCCGCATGCTTTATGCCTTTTGCTGTTCCAGACATTTCTTCAGACTATCTTTCCAGTAAGGAATTTCGATGCCCAGGAATTTTTTGATTTTACCTTTGTTCAACACGCTGTAAGCAGGACGTGGGGCGGGTCGCTGAAAGTCTTTAGTGTCGACCGGCACCAACGTGGTTTTCACATTGGCCATGTGCAGAATTTCATACGCAAAGTCGTACCACGAGGCTACGCCTTCGTTTGAATAATGAAACAACTCGACGCCATTTACCTTTTTGGCATTCCGGGCCATTTCCACAACTACATTAGCGAGGTCGGCCGACCATGTTGGCGTTCCCACCTGATCGTACACCACACTCAGTTTTTCGCCTTTGCGACCTTTTTCAAGAATGGTTTTCATGAAATTACCGCCAAAATTTCCATACAGCCACGATGTGCGGATGATAGCAGCATGACGGGTTCCCAACAGAATTTCAATTTCACCTTTGTTTTTACTGGATGCATAAGCGCCAACCGGATTAGCGGCAACTTCTTCGTGATAAGGCGTAGAGCGCTTCCCATCGAATACAAAATCGGTTGAAATATGAATCAGAAAAGCTTTTCCGGCCGAGCACAAAGCCGCCAGATTGGCAACAGCGTAGGTATTGACCGCATAGGTTTTTTCATTTTCCTGCTCAGCCAGATCAACGGCTGTATACGCTGCTGTGTTGATAACCACATCGGGTTTGATTTCCTTAAAAGCTTTTTTTACCGCATCGTGCTTGGTCAGATCCAGTTCAGGAAGGTCGGTAAACACAAATTCAAAATCTTTAATTGACTTTGACAGCAAACGCAGTTCATTGCCCAGCTGGCCATTGGCGCCGGTTACCCAGATTTTTGTCATCGTATGATCTGTTTAAAATATTCTATGGTTTTCGATAAGCCTTCTTCGAGTTGTACAGCCGGCTCCCAGTGCAGGATTTCGCGTGCCTTCGATATATCGGGCTGGCGTTGCATCGGATCATCGGCCGGAAGCGGTTCGTGGCGGATAATCGATTTCGAGCCGGTAAGCCGTATGACAGCTTCGGCCAGCTGCAGCATGGTGAATTCGCCCGGATTTCCAATGTTGATAGGTCCATTGATGCTGTCATCGGTTCCCATCATGGCAATTAGTCCGTTCACCATATCGTCGACATAGCAGAAACTCCGCGTCTGGAGCCCGTTTCCGTAAATTGTTATATTTTCGCTTTTGAGTGCCTGGACAATAAAGTTTGATACTACGCGGCCATCATTCGGATGCATGCGGGGTCCGTATGTATTGAAAATGCGGACGATTTTAATGCGCACATCGTTTTGCAGATGGTAATTGACAAACAGCGATTCGGCGCAACGTTTTCCTTCGTCGTAGCATGAACGAAGTCCGATCGGATTAACATTTCCCCAGTATTCTTCGGGCTGCGGGTGAATGGTCGGATCTCCGTACACCTCACTGGTACTGGCCTGCAGAATTTTTGCACGGATGCGCTTGGCCAGACCAAGCATATTAATGGCGCCCATGACCGATGTTTTGAT
>CAYSCE010000344.1:0-3496 GCA_964429475.1 uncultured Bacteroidaceae bacterium
GCTATATGTTCTGCTGTCAAAATTTTTCATGTTCTATTTTTTAATTCTTGGCTGTCTCTTTAAAATTGTCTACAACTCGTTTATAACCCAACCTCAATGTCCCCAAAAGTACGGTTATTCCCCCAAAAAATCGGAATGTATTGCGCACCTTTTGTCGTATTTTGAGTGTGTATTTTCATTTCTCCAGTCACTAATCCCCCACAAATATAACCACTAAAACAAAGAAAACACAACTTTGTGTAAAAATAATTTTGCAGGTAGGGCAATAGGCTGTATGGTGATGAGAAGAAACTGATGTGTTGACTTTTTCCAACAGCAGAAAGTGTGTTCAATACAGGCTTGCGGGGATAATTACAGCCGGCACACAATCACAGTCTGAAACGCATCATTGCCCGTTTGCAGACGTGTCACCGAAAATTTTGACGGATCAAGAAATTCTTCAATAAACGGCAAATCGGGACAATAATGAAAACTGCCTCCCGGCTTGAGCGACGAAAGAATTTTCATATAGGTCTGTGCATATGCAATATAATTTCCATCCTGCCGGAAATGATGATGGCGAAAGTGATTGGTAAAGCCAAGGTGACTTGTGATGGTTCCCCAGGCATCAACGCCATAATTGAATGAAAGCCAATCGGCCTGACTTACAAATGGTGTTTCGGATGGGAAACGATCGAAACCGCAGGCCTCTATGTTGCATGCCCGCAGATGTTGAATCAGCGAAAACGATTTACCACAACCGATGTCGAGCAAAGGCTGCATGCAATTATTGAGGTCTATTCCGAGAATTCCAAGCTGCAATTCAGCACTGTATTCGGAGCAGGCGACAGCTTCGGCAACAGCCTGGTCCGGGTCATTGATTTTTTCAGCAAACGGATTTGATTTCAGCAGCCAGTTTTTCAGATTTTCGTAATGCTGTTCAGCAATCTGTTTAATGGGCTGGTGCTGATTCCGGATGGCTTCAAACAGATTTTTATACAATTGACGAAGTTCATCAATATCGGTATTACTGAAACTGAAATACTGATTGATCCGGTAAAATTCGTCCAGCACTTTGTTGACGGTATATTCAATCAGATCATTCTGGGAATTCAAAGGTAAATTGTCCGGATTTTCGCACAGCAACACGGTTTCCTCAATAAATTTCAGAGTGGCGTTTTTGCTGTTTGCCAACAGATTTTTTCCCTGATTGGATTCAATTTGTTTGTCAATATTGCTGAAAATATGCTCCATTTCTTTTTGACCGTAAAAGCTGATGCAAAAGTACAACTTTGAAATTTGTTCCAGTAGATATGAAGGATGTTTCGCCGCTTATTTCCGGTATTTGAGCCATATGCTGATGCCGGTTTTTCAAAGCGGAACAAGGTTGATCTGTTATTTCACACTTCAAACTCTTTGCGTGTGAATATTTTGCGTACCTTTGCACCCCCGAAATTGAATTGTTTTACAGCGGATTACAAAGAAGTTGGTCCCAATGAGCGCAATACAGAGGGATTTATCTAACAAAATTGTATGGAATTTAACGAAACAAACCTGAGTCAGCCCCTGCTGTTAGCAGTAGAGGAACTGGGTTTTAAAACACTGACTCCCATTCAGGAAAAAACCATTAAGCTGATTCTTGAAAATGACCACGATATGATCGGACTGGCTGAAACCGGTACCGGTAAAACGGCTGCCTTTGGTTTGCCGCTCCTCGAAAAAACCGATGTTTCTGAAAAAACAGTCCAGACCATTATTCTGAGCCCGACCCGTGAGCTTTGTATGCAGATTGCCAAAGACCTCGAAAACTATTCGAAGTTTATGAATGGTGTTCATATAACGGCTGTTTATGGCGGAGCCAGCATTGATACTCAGATTACGAAACTGAAAAGAGGCTCCCACATTATTGTGGGCACGCCCGGAAGAACTGTTGACCTGATTAAACGCCGTGCTCTTAAACTCAATAATGTCCGTTATCTGGTTCTCGACGAAGCCGATGAAATGCTCAATATGGGCTTCAAGGAAGATCTTGATTTTATTCTTGAACAAACGCCGTCTGAAAAACAAACCTTGCTTTTTTCAGCAACCATGCCGCGCGAAATCCGCAATATTGCTGAAACATACATGAACAGCCCCGAAGAAGTTTCGGTTGGAAAGAAAAATATGGGCGCCCAAAATGTGTCGCATGTTTTTTATGTCACACACGCCAAAGACAGATATGCTGCGCTGAAGCGTATTGTTGACATCAATCCGAAAATCTACGGAATTATTTTCTGCCGCACCCGGACCGAGACAAAAGATGTAGCTGATAAACTCATTCAGGACGGTTACAATGCCGATGCTTTGCATGGTGATCTGTCGCAGGCTCAGCGCGATTTTGTTATGAACCGTTTCCGCATCCGCCATCTGCAGTTGCTCATTGCGACTGATGTTGCTGCCCGCGGACTCGATGTGGATAATCTGACTCACGTAATCAATTATAATCTGCCCGATGAACTCGAAGCGTACATTCACCGCAGCGGCAGAACCGGTCGTGCCGGAAAAAAAGGTGTTTCAATTTCATTGTTGCATACACGCGAAACCCGCAAGGTGCGCGATCTTGAACGTATGATCGGAAAACAGTTCGAGCGCAAAATGGTGCCGAACGGATTTGAAGTTTGTGAAAAGCAATTGTTTAATTTTGTCGATCGCGTTGAAAATATCGAAGTTGATGAAAAACAGATTGAGCAATACCTGGCACCGATTTACAAAAAACTCGACTGGCTGCAGCGCGAAGACCTGATTAAACATTTTGTATCGGTTGAATTTAACCGGTTTCTGGAATATTATAAAAACGCACCGGATCTGAATGCCAATGTTGATAGTGCGCGGGATGGAAAGTTCGGACGCGACAGTCGCGACAACCGCGATGGACGTGACCGCAGAAGCAGCCGCGACGACAGAGATGGCCGCGATCGCAGAGACAGCCGTGATGACCGGGGTGCCCGCGAAGACAGACCAAAAAGAGACCGCTCAATGGCGTACAGCCGTTTCCATATTAATGTTGGCGAGAAAGAAGGACTCTCAGTTCCGCGTATGATTGGCCTTATCAACGATTATTGCCGCCGTCGCGATATTCCCATCGGGAAAATTGACATTCTCCGTAAATTTTCATTTTTCGAAGTCGATGCCAAATTCGAGAGTCATGTTTTAAGTTCGTTCGCTCAGGCCGATTTCAACGGAACTCCGCTTGAAGTAACTCTTTCGAAGCCGGATACCCACGGCTCAAAAGAAAGTTCCAAACCTGCTTTCGGCGGAAAGAAAAAATCTTTCGGCGACGATAAGCCCTGGAAGAAAAACAAGAAGCCAGTTACTGGCAAAAGCCGCAGAGACTAAAAATACTGAGGCTGTCTCAAAAAAAATATTACGGCAAAAACAACATTCCATCGTCCGCTGACTGGCGGACATGGAACCGTGGTTTTGTAGACTGTTTCGACGATTCCATGTTCCGGCCGGTGAAAAAACCCTCGAAGAGTTC
>CAYSCE010000345.1:0-3473 GCA_964429475.1 uncultured Bacteroidaceae bacterium
CATTGAGAAAATGGAAGTTTATTCCCGTTTTACTTTTGAAAGCAGTGATTATCTTGAACAAGTTTTAGGTGGATATTCTGATCCTTCGGCAATAAATTTTTTCTCATTTAATATTGGGTTGAGATATTTTTTTGTCGTAAAATAAATCGCCCGACATGTTATACCAATTTGAAATACATGATAGTCCAAAAGAATATCATGTATTTCATTTTTTAAATACCGACAGAAGCAATTCCCGTAGGTGCTAGAACAAATCGAATTATAAGCTGCTATAATCACACTGTTTCCATGCTTGCCAGGCATAACAGGCATATTTTAAAAAAAATCGAGAAACCTTCTCTGTGTAACAGAATCTATTTGATTTTTCCAACAGACAAATGCAGTTGATGGATTTTGCATCCTGTAAATAAGGCTTTCAGCAGAAAAGACTTTAAAAGTGCGGACAGGTCTTGCACTTCTTCGGATTGTACTTTTTGTCCGTTTTGCAGGCTGTAACGGCTATGCCAAGCGCCAGTAAGGCGAGTAAAAGATATATGGCTGTCCTGCGTTTCATCGGTTGTATTCTGAATGACAAAAATAATTAATTTTGTCATTCACAGTGTCGGTTTGTTTCATATTAACGAAATACACCCGCATTTATTACTGTTCATACTGATAAAACCGGATCCATGAAAATACTCATTTACCGCATCAGTTCTATTGGCGACATCGTGCTGACCACGCCCGTTGTCCGCTGCCTGCGGAATCAATATCCGGATGCCCAACTGCATTTTATCACCCGGAAAAAATATGCGGAAACCGTTTCTTCAAATCCATACATCGACAAGCTCTGGCTCATCAAAAAATCCCCACTCGAAATACTGGATGACCTGAAGGACGAAAAATTTGATGTATTCATCGATTTACACCGCAACTGGCGCAGCCAGCGTTTGATGGCTCATCTCAACACCCGCTATAACACTTTCAATAAGCTCAATATCCGGAAATGGCTCTACACCAGACTCGGCATTAATTTAATGCCCGATATCCACATCGTTGACCGCTATTTCAAAGCAGTGCGCAAACTGCATGTCGTCAACGATGAAGAAGGGCTCGACTTCTTTTTCCCGGATGGCTTTATGGCGCAGTTCAAGCCTCAGCTGCCCGAAAAATATATTGCATTGGCTATTGGCGGAACTTTCTTTACCAAGCGCTATCCGACCAATCACATCATTTCATTTGTACAGGATTCGCCACTGCCGGTGGTTTTATTGGGCGGCAAAAGCGAGTTGCAAACCGGCACCGAAATATATGACAGCTGTCCCGAAAAGGTGATCAATGGCTGCAATCAGTTCTCTCTGACCGAATCGGCTGCGGTGCTCGAAAAAGCAAAACTGGTCATCTCAAACGATACAGGCATGATGCACATTGCCGCTGCGCTGCATAAACCTTTAATCACACTCTGGGGAAATACTGTGCCGGCGTTCGGCATGTATCCTTATTATCCGGCCGGTTTCGACAGCAAACTGGTGATGCTCGAAGTAAAAGACCTGCGCTGCAGACCCTGCAGCAAACTGGGATACAAGCATTGTCCGAAAAGTCATTTCAAATGCATGAACAACATCAGCCCGCAACAACTGCTTGATGCTGCCAACAGCATGCTCCAATAAAAATATTTTTCCGAAAACGCGCACCATGAAACGTATTCAACGATCCAACAAATTACTCCTTATCGCTTTCGCTTTGCTGGTGTTGGTGCAGATTCCGTTTCTGTTTACCGATCCCGACACGCTGGCCGACGTGAATACACGGGGTGCATGGATCGATGAGTCTTTGTATGTTTTTCAGGCCCGCGAGTGGATCGATTCGGGCCAACTCGATATTGCCGTCAACGATGCATTTGTACGCAGTCCTGTGTTTCAGCTGCTGGTGAGCGGATTTTTCCTGATCTTCGGAACACATTTGTTTGCTGCGCGCTTAATGACAGTGGTGGTAGTTGCTGCTGCACTGGCCTTTACCATCAGCCGCAAACACACACGCACACTGGGCTGGGTGATGGCGGGCGTGTTGTTTACACAGTATCATATTTTTCAGTTTTCGCACCACAGCCTGGTGTACATGGTGGCCATTGCGTGGTTGTTGTTTGCGCTGGTATTTCTTACTGAAGCGTACGAAGGTTATCGCGTAAACCGAAATGTTTTTCTCGCCAATCTGTTTGTTTTTCTGGCATACGGAACCAGCGTCCAGATGCTGCCTGCAGCCGTTATTGTTCCTGCCGTTTGTTTCATTTTGTGGATTACGCGGCTCAAAAAACCGGATTCCACACCCTGGATGTTTATTACGGCAGCGGGATACAGTGCGCTTTTCGGCTTGTTGTATTTTCTTATTTGGTATCTGCCCAACCGCAACATGTTCGACACGATTGTGTTTTTTCAGGCCGAAGGCCGTTTCCCGACCAGCCTTTATGAGTTTGCACAAACATTCCGCTTCAATTTTATCAATTGTCTCTGGATCCGCAAACTGATGCCGTATTTTTTGCTTGCCGGCATAACCGTACTTACATGGCCATTCGTTATGCGAAAAAACACCAGCCTTGCACATAAAGCTGTTTTTCTTTTTGCCCTCTTCTGGCTGATTATTGAGTTCCCGAAAACCGGCATGTTCTATATTCCTTTCCGCTATCTGCTGGGTTTTATCACCGCCATGAGTCTGTTGGTTTCGCTCGGAATTACGCGGTTTCTGCAAGTGAAAGCGCCCTGGAAATACGGAGCTGTTGTATTCATTGCTGCTGTTTTTATCACCAATGTAATTCATGCAGTCAATTCGTGGAACCGTCGCACCTATGATATTGAAAAAGCGAATGAAATCATGGCGCAGCGCATTGCAGATAACGAAGTGGCGCTTGGCGCCTGGGCTCCGGCTTTCACCTGGGATGTTTGCGTGAAATGTGTACCGGTCTGGAACGAATATATGAACGATGACCAGCCCATCGAAAAGTACCGGCCAACAATCATTGTAAGCGAATTCAACGAGGCCGACAGCGATAATTATTATTCCAAACACGGTTACAACCTGAAAGAAATAAGTGACACCATTACTGCCGTCAAAGTCTGGCGCTACGATCTGGTGTTTTACTCGTTGAAAAAGTGATTCCAAAAACACGTTGTCTGCGGTCTTCAAACCTTTGTCTATCATTCGTTCCGATAGCCATCGGAACCGCTGCTAATGACACACATGCTTAAACCTCTGAAAATCAACAAAAGAAGTCGAACGTAATTCCCGTCCACCGCCTGTCCACAAGCTCTGCTGGTGGAAGACGGGATCTCATTCGATACTCCCGACTCTTTCTTTTGTTGATTTTCGCTGCCGACTCACGATAGTTATCGTGATCGACGGAGTTTACCCCGCTGCCTCCTTCCCTGCCCGCTGCGCAGCAGGCGGGGATACGTCCGCCAGCTGGCGGACACTCAGGATGACAGCGGGGCTCAGCGTGA
>CAYSCE010000346.1:0-3458 GCA_964429475.1 uncultured Bacteroidaceae bacterium
GTTTACTTTACAAGCATGTCTTTCACCGAAGTGATGTTGGCCTTGTCAACAATGGCAAAATACGTTAGATTACGTTTGCGTTTGGTTGATTTTTTAGTCAGGATGTGACTTTTGTAGGCATGCTTTCTTTTGATTTTACCGGTGCCGGTGAACGAGAAGCGTTTCTTGGCAGCGGATTTCGTTTTCATCTTGGGCATGATCGTTTGTATTATTTGGGTTGAGATTTTTATTTTTTGGGAGCGATAATCATAATCATACGTTTACCTTCGAGCTTGGGCAGCGACTCTACTTTTCCGAATTCGGACAACTCATTGGCAAAGCGCAGAAGAATAATTTCGCCTTGTTCTTTATACACGATTGAACGTCCGCGGAAAAACACGTCGACTTTCACTTTTGAACCTTCCTTGAGAAAATTGATCGCATGTTTCAGCTTGAAGTTGAAATCATGATCATCGGTATTGGGGCTCAACCGGAGTTCCTTGACAACAATTTTGGTAGCATTGGCTTTTTGTTCCTTCAGCTTTTTCTTTTTGTCGTACAGGAATTTGCGGTAATCAACCACTTTGCAGACCGGTGGATTGGCGGTAGGTGAAATTTCAACCAGATCGAGTCCCTGATCTTCAGCAATGGTCAATGCTTCGCGCAATGAAACAATGGCTGGTTCAATGTTTTCACCAACCAGACGCACCATGGGCGCTTTAATCAACTGGTTGATTTTGTACGGTTCCTCCCTTTGCGGGGGCTTCCGGCGGATGGGTCCTTTAAAAGGAATGTTCGTTGCTATAGCTTTACCTCCTATATTAGTTAAGTTCTTTTTTTATTTCGCTGCGAATAAATTCAGCAAACTGTTCAATCGATTGTTGTCCCAGATCACCTTCTCCCTGACGGCGAACCGATACCATTCCCTGCTCCTCTTCTTTCTCACCGACAATAAGCATATAGGGAATCCGTTTCAGTTCAGCGTCGCGGATTTTCTTTCCGATTTTTTCGGAACGGTTATCCAGCAAACAACGAACATCGGATTGATCGAGCAAATCTACAACTTTTTTCGCATATGCCTCGTATTTCTCGCTGATCGGCAGTACAATGGCCTGATCGGGAATCAGCCACAGCGGCAGTTTGCCGGCGCTGTGCTCGAGCAATACAGCCACAAAGCGCTCCATCGAACCAAACGGCGCACGGTGAATCATCACCGGACGATAGCGCTGATTGTCGGCTCCGATGTATTCCAGATCGAAACGTTCCGGTAAATTGTAATCTACCTGAATGGTGCCCAGCTGCCACTTACGGCCGATGGCATCGCGTACCATAAAGTCGAGCTTCGGACCGTAAAAAGCGGCTTCACCTAGCTCAACCGTGGTTTCCATGCCTTGTTCCTGCGTGGCTTCAATAATGGCGCGTTCGGCTTTTTCCCAGTTTTCGTCCGAACCAATGTATTTCTCCTTGTTGTTCGGGTCGCGAAGCGATATCTGAGCAGTAAAATCGCTGAATCCCAGTGTTTTGAAAATGTACAAAACAATTTCAATCACACCGATGAATTCTTCTTTAATCTGGTCGGGACGGCAGAATAAATGCGCATCATCCTGTGTAAAGCTGCGTACACGGGTCAGTCCGTGCAATTCGCCGCTTTGCTCATAACGATACACCGTACCGAATTCAGCATAACGCACCGGCAGGTCCTTGTAGCTGCGCGGCTTCTGCGCATATATTTCGCAATGATGAGGACAGTTCATCGGTTTCAGCATGAACTCTTCCCCTTCAATGGGCGTATGAATCGGTTGAAATGAATCTTTTCCGTATTTCTGAAAGTGACCCGAAGTCTTGTACAGTTCTACATTTCCGATGTGCGGAGTGATGACCTGTTGGTAGCCGTATTCTTTTTGTTTTTTCTTGAGGAACTGTTCGAGACGTTCGCGCAAGGCAGCGCCTTTCGGCAGCCAGATGGGAAGACCGGAACCAACGCGTTGGCTGAACATGAAAATTTCAAGTTCTTTTCCAAGCTTGCGGTGGTCGCGTTTTTTGGCTTCTTCGAGTTTCACGAGATATTCGTCCAGCTCTTTCTGTTTCGGGAAAGTGATTCCGTAAATACGGGTCATCATGGGACGTTTCTCGTCGCCACGCCAGTAAGCGCCGGCAATAGAGAGCAGTTTCACCGCTTTGATCTTCGAAGTGTCGGGCAAATGCGGGCCACGGCAAAGGTCAGTAAAAGTGCCGCTTTCGTAAAAAGAGATGGTGCCATCTTCAAGCTCGCTGATGAGTTCGAGTTTGTACTGATCGCCTTTGTTGGTGAAATGTTCAACAGCTTCGGCTTTCGAAACTTCGCGGCGGGTCAGGGGCTGATCCAGTCGCGCCAGTTCAAGCATTTTCTTTTCGATGGCTTCGAGATCGGCTTCGGTAATGCTGGTGGCGCCGAAATCCATATCGTAATAAAAGCCGTTTTCAATATCGGGGCCGATGCCGAATTTGGTTCCCGGGAACAGTTGCTCAATGGCTTCAGCCATGAGGTGAGCCGAGCTGTGCCAGAAAGTGGCTTTGCCTTCGGTGTTGTCCCAGGTGAATAGTTTTACGCTGGCATCGGAAGAGATAACGCGGTTCAGGTCCCAGATTTCGTCGTTCACTTTAGCCGAAAGCACGTTACGGGCAAGCCCTTCGCTAATGCTGCGGGCTACATCCATGCTGCTCACTGCGTTTTCGTATTCACGCACACTGCCGTCGGGTAAAGTAATTCGGACCATTTTATTCAGTTTTCAAAAAAGAGGTGCAAAAGTACAAAGAATCATTGGATTGACCAAACAAATTATAATGTGCTGATTTGAAAATTTGAAATTCGGCGATTTGAAAAAGCTGTTATTGGATACTTTTAACTTTAATGAGTTTGATGATGTGATGATATGCTAATTCCCTGATGTGAAAATGTGGAATCCGATAGCAATCGGATGTGGGAATGTGGGACTGTGTACATGTGTTAATATGAGATCAGGCAACAGGTAACAGGCGTCAGGCGACAGGGAACAGGCGTCAGGTAACAGGCGTCAGGTGACAGGGAACAGGCGTCAGGGAACAGGCGCAAGGCACAAGGCGCAATGCACACTCCTGCTGCTGAATGCTTAACGCTTAATGCTTAAGACTTCGTAAAAACACAGATCCTTAAGCCTTACATCTTTAAGCTTTAAGCAACGAAGTATTGCAACGCACATCCGCCGCAGCGGACGTCGGGATAAACTCCGGGCATGCGGCATGATTAAGCTTCGCTCTCACACCGTTCACTCGCTCTGTTTTAGGCATGTGGCATGAGGCAGCTGTTGGGGTGTAGTCTTTTTAAACGGATTTGAGGAGGCTGTCTTAAAATAGCGGAGTGTTACGACATTCCACCGTTCCGGCAAACAGCTAAGTTGAAAAATTGGTATTGATGCCGGAACATGGAACCGTCGTAACAACAGCAAAAACAACGGTTCCAT
>CAYSCE010000347.1:0-3451 GCA_964429475.1 uncultured Bacteroidaceae bacterium
TATCCTACAATCCGGTCACCAATAAAATAGAAATCAAATACAACATTCAGTTCACCGTAACATTCGACCCGGCCGGATACGCTGCTTACAACGACCGGAAGGCTCGTTTGTACAGTCCGCTGCATACCGGCTTTTACGACGACATGCCCAATTTTATTGCTCCGGGCACCAAAGATGTCATTACCGAATACCCAATCAAATACGTCATTGTTTCCGACCGCATGTTTGAAACAGCTTTGCAGCCATTTATCCGCTGGAAAACAGAAAAAGGTTTCACTGTAATTCAGGCCTATACCGATCAGGCTGCTGTTGGAACTACTACAACAACGATCAAAGCATATCTTCAGGGCTTATACAATGCCGGTACTTCAAGTGATCCTGCGCCTACATATGTTTTATTTGTGGGTGACGTTGCACAGATTCCGAATTACACCAATCAGGTTGGAAGCGATTATCACGTGACCGACCTGTATTATGCCTGTTATGGTGGCACATCCGATTATGTACCCGATGTGTATTATGGCCGTTTCAGTGCGCAAAACGTGTCTCAGCTGACTCCTCAGATTGACAAAACGCTGATGTATGAAAAATACACCATGCCGTCGGATAATTACATGGACACTGTTCTGATGATTGCCGGTGTTGATGCTTCGTATGCTCCAACTTATGGAAATGGTCAGATCAGTTATGGCACCGACAATTATTTTAATGCAGCGCACGGCATTTATTCCAATACCTATTTATATCCTGCCAGCAACGGATCGGTGGAAGCGGCCATCAAAGCTATTATAGGAAAAGGAATTGGATATGGAAATTACACCGCACATTGCGGTTCATCCGGATGGAGCGATCCAACAATTTCAACATCTGATATTGCGAACTTCAACAATGCCAACAAATACGGACTTCTGGTTGGAAATTGCTGCCAGAGCGTGAAATTTGAAGAAAGTTCCTGCTTCGGCGAAGCAATACTCCGTGCTGCCAATGAAGGTGCCGTAGGATATATCGGCGCATCGGATTACAGCTATTGGGACGAAGATTACTATTGGGGCGTTGGGAACACCTCCAACATTGTAGCGAATCCAACTTATGCCGGAACAGGGCTGGGAGCCTATGACAAAGCTTTCCACGACCATGGTGAAGCTACCACGGAATGGTTTATTGCCAATGGTCAGATGGTGCAGGCCGGCAACCTGGCTGTTCAGGCCAGTACATCGGGCATGAAACAATATTACTGGGAAGAATACCATCTGATGGGCGACCCTTCGGTGATGAATTATTTCTCAAAACCGGATCCGCTCACCATTACTTATGACACGCCTGCCCAGGTCGGAAACACTTCACTGCTTGTAAACACCGAACAATATACCTACGTTGCCATTTCACTCAACGGCGTGTTGCTCGATGCAAAATATACCGGCACCAACACTTCGGTCACGCTCAATTTTCCTGCATTTACATCGATTGACACCGCACTGGTTGTTGCAACCAAACAGAATAAAATTGCGCATATCGGCAATCTGCCGATTGAAGATGTTTCTGTTACACTCGATGCGCAGGTTATTACCATTCTGAAACCAACAGGCACGTATGCCTGTACCAATATTTCTGAAACCCCACAGGTGGTAGTAAAAAATCGTGGCTTAAACAATCTGACATCAGTCACCATTAAATACAAACTGAATTCAGGCACACTGCAGACTGCCAGCTGGACCGGAAATCTGGCCACCAACCAGAGCGACACGATGAATCTGACAGCAATCACCATTCCTGCTGGCACCAGCACATTTCTGGCTTATACCATCAATCCGAACGGAAGTGCAGACATGAACATGGGTAATGACTCAGCTACTATCACCTTTACCGCTTCCAATCTGCCAATTGTTGCTAACTTTACTTCGTCGGCAACTTCGTTCTGCTCGGCACCAGGAACCATTACGATTGATAATACCAGCACCAACGCTTCATCGTACGTTTGGAATTTTGGCGACGGCAACACTTCCACTTTAGCTGAACCTACATATACCTACACCACAAATGGTCTGTACACATTATCTCTTATCGCCGACGGCGGTGTGTGCGGCTCAGACAATTATGACATTACCATCATGGTAGGTTCACAGCCTCCGGTAATCAACGATACCACTGCCTGCGGTGTACAGTCATTCCTTCTGACAGCCAGCGGCAGCAATATTAAATGGTATAGCGATGCAGCCGGAACAAACTTATTGGGATCAGGTAATACATATACAACACCTGTTCTTAGCAGTCCAACTACCTATTATCTGAATTCGGTAATTACCAACAGCGCTTCAGTGGGTATGCCCGATAACAGCGGAACCGGCAACTACACAACAGGCGCCGACAACTATCAGGTTTTTGATGCTCTTGATAATTTTACACTCGTTTCCGTTGACGTGTATGCTCAGGCAGCCGGTACTCGTAATATCGAACTTCGCTCCAGCACGGGAACTCAGATTGCAACCTTTGCATATAATTGTGCAGCCGGATTGAATACTGTTCCCGTAAACTTCAGCGTTCCTGCCGGAACCAACCTGCAACTGGGTCTTGTTACAGCAACAACCGCCAATTTATGGCGTCATTCGGCCGGGGTTTCCTATCCGTATACTGTACCCGGAGTTGTTTCCATTACAAACAGCTCATACGGATCGGATCGCTACTATTATTTCTACAACTGGCAAATTCAGCAGAACTGTTCCAGTTCAATGGAATCAGTCTCGTGCAGCATTTTGCCGACACCAACAGCCAACTTTACCGCATCGGCAACTACCACCTGCGCCAACACCACGGTTACCCTTACCGATGCAACAACTGGCTCACCCAATGCGTGGTCATGGTCCGTTACTCCGGCAACCTACAGCTTTGTTGGCGGCACCAATGCCACCAGCCAGAACCCGCAGATTCAGTTCACCGCTGCCGGCAATTATAATATTCAACTTACTTCAACCAGCACTTGCGGTTCGGATATGGAATCGAAATCAAACTTTATTACAGTGACCACACCTCCCGCTCAGCCCGCTGCAATTTCCGGCAACAATGCTCCCTGCGCAAACACAACCGGACTCACCTACAGTGTAACCAATGTGGGTGGTGTTACCTATAACTGGAACGTTCCATCAGGCTGGACAATCACGGCCGGATCCGGAACCAATTCCATTACTGTTACAGCCGGATCCAACGCTGGAGCTATTACTGTCACTCCCAACAACGGTTGCGACGGAACTCCGCAAACCATGGCTGTTTCCGTCAATACTGTTCCCGCTCAGCCCGCAATTATCGCAGGCCAGATAGGACCTTGCCAGCTGGGAACTGAGACCTATTCAGTAACCAGTGTCGCCGGGGAATCATACACGTGGTCAGTTCCTGCCGACTGGACCATTTCGTCGGGACAAAACAGCAACAGCATTTCAGTAAATGTGGGTACACAAAG
>CAYSCE010000348.1:0-3446 GCA_964429475.1 uncultured Bacteroidaceae bacterium
ACAGCAGATTTGAAAAGTGCGTAGTTGATTTTAAAAAGTATCAGATGTAATTCATCAAAACTATGAAACCATCCCATTTGATTTTAGCAGTAATGATTTTATGCAGCGCATGCAGAGCACCGGAATCGGAGAATGCAAGCCAAAAAAGCAATGATCTTTTTACAAACAATGACATGTTTCATCTTGAAGACAGCGCATCAAATGCCGATGAAATCAAGACTTTTGACACAACAACTTTGCGTGGGAAAGCAGATAAGCTTTTGTGGGAATTGAAAGACAATGATGATTTTTCTTATGTCATCATGTACGGCACAGATACTTTAATTGACATGAACGGCGATGGCCAGCCGGATTTGCTGATTGAATACTACGGCGCATCGGGGACCGGTTTGAAAAACGGGGCTGAAATTGTACTTTTCAATACATCAACCAATCGGTTTATGCCTGAAAACACCATTGATCTGCCAAATCCGACCTTTTATTTCAATACCAATACTATTGTGAGTTACTATATTGGAAATGGTGGTGGGGAAGCCAATAAATACAGATGGAATGGTTACCGGCTTGACACCCTCGAACACATTGATGTTGATATACATTCGGCTTCAGACGAGTTTTTGATGACTTCAGTCATTCATGATTACAAAACAGGCCGGACATCAACAGTTACTTCTGATAGGGTTCGATTGCCAGCCGAGTATAAATATTTTGATTACAAGCCAATTGTGCGAAAGGAATGAAATACAGAAGGGATATGATTTTCAGAAAGCTAAAATTTTCAAAAGTCATGACCAGCTATGAAAAAATATACAGTTTAAGTACACATCTTGAAGCCAAACAATAGAAAATCTTAAAACATAAAATCTCATGAGAAAAAAAATCTTCTTTTTCAGTTTACTTTTTTCGCTGCTGTACAGCTGCGGTAATAAACAGGAAAAACAGACATCAACACGCGAAAGCAAAGCTGAAAAGGAAACCGCTTCGTTGCCCGATGACGAAACGCTGGCAAAGTTGTGCAAGACCTGGGTTGCATTCGAATACAGAGAAACCGATGGCCGGATTTATCCCGTCCCGGATGAAATGAAAAATGATTATTTGAAAATCAATCCGGATGGTACTTTTGAAAGCCTCGAATCCGGTGAAATTCTGGTAAAAGGTACATGGCAGCTAAACAGCGAATCGATGGAACTGACATGTACGCAGCACCAGACCGACGAGTTGGCGTCCAGTATTACTTCAAAAATCACTAATCTTACGGAGACCGAGCTCACCACAGAAGGCCTGGATGGAGGCGGCGAAACGATTGTCATTTTTTTAAGAGTGAAAGAGGAGAAAAAATAATCATTGGCTGGATTGAGCAGAACTTGTTTTGGAAATGAAAAAGGCATTCATCTAATGTAATCATGAAGACTAACTATTTGATTTTCGCAGCCATGATATTATGCAGCGCCTGTTGTCAGAACGACAATCTGGGCAACGTCATGCTGACGCCGGAGCATAAGGCCATTAATCCGTATGCAGAAAACGACTCGATCTGTTTTATTGACAGTCATGGTGATACTTGTATGTTTCGTGTTGTGACGCGCGATACAGCGATGTATATACGCACTGACCGCGCACATACGAGCGAGCGGTGCACCGATTTTTGTTTTACGGAAAATGAATACACACTCCTGAACGCCGAAGGAGCTCCTTTTAGTTTCGGAGTGCATCTTGAGCAGAATGATCCATTCGAATCGTGGCCCGTGGTGTATGCAACCGTTTCATTTTCATTTGTTACATCCGGAACCAACTACAGAAATTTTTATTCACATTTTCCGGATCTCAGAGTCGAAGACATAGATGCCTATACCCAGGCAAACGGTATGTATCGCGATACGCTGCATCTTGGGGCATCGTCATTTTTTAATGTGTACGCCATACCCGGCACCTGCAATACGCCCGACAGCCTGCATTGCGACACGATCTTTTACAACAAGCTGCAGGGACTTGTGGGCATCAGCATGTCGGATGGAAATTGGTGGGTGAGGATGTGAATGGGTTGATTGGAGCTTGTTTCATGAATGTTTGGCGAAGACAGATATCGTTGCGGTAATGATTAAGAAGATTCAAATCCTGACCTTTTTAAAATGAAAAAACTTTACTAATAATATTGATCTCTTTTCCACTTTTTTGTCTGGCGCAGATACCTGCGGAAATCAGATGGAAAGCCGATTCGGTGTTGCTTGAAATTTCGCAGGCAAAAACACTCGATGGCCTTTTTGCCTACAATTGCCGGAGCAGTGCAACGTATATTGATCACACATTCTGGCATGCGTGCGACAGTCTGACAAGAAAGCAACGAAGCTTGTTCAGAAAAGTAAACAGACATCCGGATGAAAAATGGTATAACCTTTTTTATGATTGTTTACTGTTTGACACCATTCCCGGGCTTGTGAACATCCGGATTAACACCAAAGGAGTTCCTTTCTACATGAGCGGAATTCCTGACAAAGAAAATTTTCATTTTCTGACCGATATACAAGTAGACAGTGCGAAAGCCTTACAGCTAGCTACTGAAGCCGAATTCCAGGAGGGGGTTGCGCCATGGAAAGTGCAATTGGTTTTTAAACAAATCGACACGGCTGAAACGAAATACTATTGGGAGATTACAAACACATTAATGGTTGGCGATGATTATGGCTGCGATGCAGATGGAAAAATCCTGCTCATTGATGCCATATCTGGTAAAGTTGTTTCAGAAATGGATTGGACATCATTATGTGTCGAATAGCAGCTTTGATTGCGTTGTTATAGGAGTGATTATAGCTCCTCTCACTCAAATCACTGCTTCTGTCACCCTGAACCTAGCTTCTGTCACATTGAGCGTAGTCGAAATGTAGACAGTAGCAGTGACCCGCTTCTGTCACCCTGAGCGGAGTCGAAGGGTAGACAGGCGAACAGACCTTAACGGAGCAAAGACCGGAGCTGTGACCGCTGCGCGGGAGCTAAGTCTACGCTGTTCACACTTCGACTCCGCTCAGTGTGACAGCGGGGAATAGATTGACAGCGGAGTTTATCCTGAGACACGAAGGGCTCCGTGTGACAGCGGGGTTAGAATGATAGCGATGTTTAGTTTTGCCAAGGGATATTTACAATTGAAACAGAGCGAAAACGAACGCAAGTAAAATTTTGCACTGTTGAAATAATGTTGTTTTATCAACCCAACACTGATTAAATCTGGACGAAAAACAACATTTTGATAAATCAATTGTAAAAATAATTAAATTGCGCTGAATTTGGACTGCATGCTTTTGAAACACTTGATTGATTTTTTTGCCACAAAAATGAATAGTAATTTCTTGAAATCAACAACACTATATTTATTACTGAATTTGATTTTCAGTTTGTTCAGTATTGCTCAAACAGAGCAGGGGAGCGGCGAAGCGAAAAACAGTAAAAAAGCG
>CAYSCE010000349.1:0-3424 GCA_964429475.1 uncultured Bacteroidaceae bacterium
GGTAAAATGATTTTTTTTCAATATTTCTGAAGGCGATACAGCCATGTTCCCATTCAGCTGTGATGCGAAAACCCGCACGTATTCATTGGTGGGCGTATATACCCGGATAAAATTGGCTTCATCGCTGAACATGGCAGGTTCAAATTCATTCAGCTCACGTATGTTGTTGGCGTTGTAATCATTCCATGTATATACGCCCTGCCCGGGAGTAACTTCGATGTACGAAAATTCCTTTTTAGCTTCCATGCCCGATCCGGCCTCATAGTTGACACCAAAAATGACAAAGCGCTTTTTTATCCGGCCTGTATACTCGGCGCGACCCAATAAAAAGTTTTCGTTGGGTGTTGTGCCTGTTTTATAATTCACTTCGCGTATGGTTGCCCGCAGCATCAGCTGGCTGGAGGCCGTCAGCTGGCCGCCGCCTTCAATGCCGATATCGGTCATGTACGACTGCGGCACCAAATGATTGCTGTCGCTGATTTTATCTTCGCGGTACTGATAAAAAAGTTTTGTATTGCGGCTCGAGTCAGCATACCCGAAAGTAAATTTCCCCAGCCACCAGTTGAATGATCCTGTGTGCAATAAATTACTGTCGGCAAGATGTATGAGTTTTGATTCTCCGTTGGCTTCCGCGCCCAGACTCAGTTTTCCGAATTTCTGAATCAGGCTGTTCTGATACTGCAGAAAGTCGGTTTTGTTGCCGGCCGCTGGTGATGCGAGATACGAGCCGGTTGAATTCAGTATCGTGTTTTTCCAATGCCGGTTTATCTGAAGCAGATTCTGATACGATGCGTTTTCGGCATTGCGCATAAAAAACCCTGAACTCAACCGGACTTTGTCGTTCAATTCATTGTGAAGCATCACATCGGCCTGACCAAACCAGGTGTTGCCGGTGTTTTCCATCAGGTCCAGATTCCAGTTGCGCGAAAACTCAACACTGCGGAAACGGTCAATTTCCTGAAAACGTCTGTTGATCATTTCGGTGCGTACCTGTGTTGTGAGTTTCCATTTTTTTACAGTGTCGTGTCCGATGCTTTGAATATCCCTGAAACTGAGTGTCAGCGCCTGCCCTGTGTTGTCGCCATCGTTCATGTCCGAAAATAAATTTACGTCGTTGTTGCTGATAGCAAGTTCGGCATGCAGCGAAGTGGTTTTATCAAAGTCAATACCGGCGCGGAAAGCATACATTTCTTTTTTCTTCGGCGTGATAAGTTTCATGATGGGCTCATATTCGCCCTGCGGAACACCCGCAACCGGTACCACCCATTTAAACACACGTCCGTTGGCACTGCTGCCGGTTTGTACATAGTTGCCGTTGTTTTTTCCAACATACGAAAATGTCAAAGCATACACGGCACTGTCGGTGTTGGTCGAATACACAAAAACACTATCGTATCCAAGGCTGTCGACCATTGCATACATAACGCGTTCGGTTGTGAAACCGATTTGATTGACACCGCTGGTGTAGGCATTTTGAATGGAATCGCCCACCAACGACATGATAAGCTTCTGATCATTGCTCAGATCCTGCTGTATGGTTTGATTTTTCAGATCCGATTCCGAAAAAATACTGAAGCCTGCAGAAAATTTCCCGGCTTTATAATCAATATCAGACGTGATTAATGAACGTGAATAATTTTTGTCGGAGTACTCGAATTCGACCACTATACGCGACTTTGACGTAATGATTGTTTTGGTGGTAAAGGTAATTTCAGCGGTATTATAGTCGATAATATAATCGTTGTCTTCGCCTCGTGTAAGCAAGGATCCATCAATAAAAACTTTTTCGCTTCCGGCCAGAACGATAATGAAAGTCTCATTATTACTTCCTTTCAGCTTGTATGGCCCCAGATTTCCTTCAATTGCGGTGATGTTTTGCCGCATGTAACGCCCTTTTCCAAACGATCCATTGGCCCGCACAAACATTTCGTCGCTCGAAGAAAGTCCGGGTGAAAAGCTGGTCTGGAAATCGGCTCCCTGCGATTTGCGGTTGTATTTCAGAAAATAATTTTTTGCCAATGGTTGTATTTCAATATCACCTGCGGTGAAAATGTTTTTGTCTTTCGAAAGCCGGATAAATATTTTGTCGAATTCCTGAATCTGCTGCGTATTGCCGTCGGGTTGAATGGGCACATTGTTGTCGGTGATGGCTGCTTCAATATTCAGATCGTTGCTTAATTTCCCTGACAGCATCAGGTTGAGCGATGAGCTGAGCGAAAAGTCCTGCCGGTTTCCCACACTGAATCCGCGTGTGATGCTTCCGGTTTTATTCAGCCCATCGGTTTCGAGCCATGAGCCAGCGTTTTGACCTGTTGTAGCATTGAATGGATTGTAGAAATTATTCAATTCGGGAAAGAGCAGGGTTGTGTCTTTATGTTTGTATTCTTCGGACAGATTCACGCTCATGGCTTCCCATGTGATATTGAGCTCGCCTTCGGCCGGAAATTTTGCTTTATTAAAATACAGTTTGCCGCTGCTGATATTATAGTTGAATGAAGTCGGATCGGCCATGGTTCCATCCGGCAGCAGAATTTTGATATTGGCGGGGTCAACCGTAAACGAATCGAGTTGCAGCGAATCGGGCACCGGAAGCCGTAGCAACAGCGATTTCATGCCGGGATTCTGTTGAGCCGACACGTACTGAAGCAGCAGGCCAAAAACAATAAAACCGATTAATCGCCGCATGTGTTTAGGAACGAAAACAAAGATAATCTATTTTAAGTAGTCAGTATTCAGTAGTCAGTATTCAGTAGTCAGTATTCAGTAGTCAGTGGCCAGTAGTCAGTGGCCAGCTGAAAGCGCCGACCGAAGCGTCGGTGTAGTCAGTCCGCCGTGGCAAAATTTTACACAGAGCTAAACACGTTTACCTAAAAAAATTACGATAGTTGGTTCCTTTGAAAGGGACTACAGGCGTAGTCCAATAACAATAGCCCGATGCCCTTTAGGGCTACGGGGAAAAAGGACCACGCGAAGCACCTTTGAGATGTATCGTCACGCGTCGTCGCCGCTGCAAAATTATACACAGAGCTAAACACGTTTACCTAAAAAAATTACGATAGTTGGTTCCTTTGAAAGGGACTACAGGCGTAGTCCAATAATAATAGCCCGAAGAATTCAACACGTAAAACCGCGTAAAACGCGGCAAGCTGTGACAAGCCGTTTCTCGTGAGCCGCATGGCGAGTGTCATGTTTATTGTTATTTTACGATTATAAATTGTGACATAAGAAAGGCCTGAAATTTATAGCATCCATTGCGTGAACACGAGGATGTTTGAACCATTTTGCTTTCAGAAGGGAAGTGTATTAAAAATATTTTTTGCAGAAAATAAAATCTTCGTATATTTGCAGTCCGAAAAAGTTGGGGCATTAGCTCATTTGGCTAGAGCGTTTGACTGGCAGTCAAGAGGTAACGAGTTCGACTCTC
>CAYSCE010000350.1:0-3383 GCA_964429475.1 uncultured Bacteroidaceae bacterium
AGCCCTGCAAATCAGCTCCCAAAGCCGATATTGAATTATTGACACTTGATATTGGCGAATAAGATGTTTCTGTTGAGCCGCCCATCACTATGTATCCGTTGTCGTGTATAGTTAATGAAGAATATTCAACTCCGTTAAAATTAAAAGTAAAACCTATGGATACATTTTCATAATAACTCTCATCCAAAGCAATACCAATACCGATTTCTGTGTATCCCGATGACAAATAGGTTGGAGAACCGGAACCCTGAGCAAAGGTGTAGGTATTAACCTGCGCAACAGAAACAAAGCTGTATACATACAAAAAAGCGACAAATAAAAACCTTTTCATGACTATTCCCTCCCCGTTTTAAGATAATCATTATTACTATCAACTACTTGCTGAATAGCAAGAAAAGCCTGCATGGAATGAATTCGGATCCATTCCTGCACCGCTGACTGATAACGCAAATCGCCAACTTCACCTTGTTCAAATCCACTTCGCTTTGGCAAAGAATTGCACAGCGCCTGATATTCTTCATCGGAATATGCTGTCGGATTATTATATCCTGACAGCTGAAGAAGTAGTTTTTCGTTTTTCAGTTTCCAGAATTCCTGAGCTGCATGCATTCTCAAGGAATCCAAGGTTGGATTACCCGTTGGCATAAACTGTGGATAATACTTTCTGTTATGCAACAGCCAATGCTCAATCTTTATTTCATAATCAGCTTCCTCCGGTAGCGGAAATAAATGGTCATGCAGGTACGATGCATATTCCTGGTCATCCGGATTTGCTGATTTTCTCATCGCTTCGGAATACGAAGGGTCGATATAATCCGAAGGAAGATACACATCGGCGCCACCAAATCGTATCCAGACACCCTGGGTTTGCGCCCCACAATCATTCAGCACAACCAATGATAAAAAAACAAAAAGAACTAGTGAAATTTTCATACGGTCGATTGTTTTTGGTTACTCATGCCATCGTTTTGCCTGCATGATCCATTATTTTCCATGCACACAGACTTTAAACAAAGGTACAGCATCCACCAACCGATATAAATTTTAATACACTCAATAGCAAGATCCTACACGTAAATGCGTTTTTGTTGACGTATGAGCAGGTGCTATGTGCGTATAAACAGGCCGCAAAAAAATGCATCGAAGTTAAAATGTCCGTAAGACACTCTTGCTTATACTACTAAAAATCAAATGAATAAGCAAAGCCGATTTTCCATCGTCCGCCAGCTGGCGGATATGGAATCGTCGGCTTTGCTGCAAACATAACGATTCCATATCCTCTGACTCCCTCCTCTTCGAGTCCGGCAAGCCTTCGTCGCCATCGGACGATGGAATATTAAGTTTGCTTCCATGTCATTTTTTATTTAGGTTGCAAAACGCGCTTTGCTGGTGTTCTCAGGATGACAGTGGAGTTCTGTGTGATAGTGGCGGGGCTTAAATGTCGGAAAGAAATGACAATCCAACTCAGAGTGATTACGTTGTGATGCACCCAACATTTTGGCGGGAGTTTATACCGCTTCAAGCGGCACCCGACAACGATTTGCGCATGGGAGCGGACACGGAATTCCGCCAGTGGGCGGACAGGCTGTTGGGTGCTTTAAACACGTTATTCCGACGTCTGCCTTGCCAGTCAGATAAAATTCCAGGTCAGCAGGTCTGTTTGTCTGCCTTTCCTTGCTGACGCTTAAATGTCGGAAATGAATAACAATCCAACGCAGAGAAATTGCTGCGCAATGCACTCTGTTTGGATTGAAGAATAAAAGCGGAAAGGAATTACCCGGAGCAAAAAAAATCCCATTGATATTCATCAACGGGATTTATACATCTGCCTTGTACTTAAAATGGGGGGGATAAGGGGGTAAGGCAGATATTGTTTGCGTTTCGTGTTTTTTATCTGTACAATTTGCAAACCCGGGGCAAAGATACAGGGCCTCTCAGGTCATGCCAAATAAAATACACATCATGACAATTTCTGAGACGTAATAGCAGCAATGATTACGAAAGGGCATTTTTTAATGTCGAAAAGCCAGCAAAAAGTCTTTTTTTTTTACAGTTTCACCCGCGGATCCAAAGCCCGATAGGCAAGATCAAGCAAAATATTTATAATAACAAACATTACTGCGATGATGAGTAAACAGCCCATTAATACAGGCAAATCGTATTTTTCAAGACTTTGCACCACCAGATACCCTACCCCTTTCCAGTCGAAAACATACTCGACAAACACAGCTCCTGCCAGCAAAGACGCAAACCAGCCGCTGGCCGAAGTCACAACAGGATTGAGCGAATTCTTCAATACATGCCTAATAAAGACTTTGTTGGCTGACAAGCCTTTTGCTTTGGCTGTACGCACATATTCAGCCTGTTGCACTTCGAGTATAGAGTTGCGCGACAGGCTGATAAAAACAGCCAGTGGTCTGATAGACAGCGTGAAAGCTGGCAGAATTAAGTTTTTCAACGAAATATACTCACCCCGCCCCAGGTCATCAGCTTCGTACAAACTGCCAAACATGTTCAATCCGGTATAATCGCCCAGCACCCACGCAAACAGCCATGCAATCAGCACCGAAGCAAAAAACGATGGCACCGACATTCCCAGAACACTGGACACCATGAGCATTTTGTCGGTCAGTTTACCTTTATAACGTGCGGATACAGCGCCCAGCATTACACCGACAATAAAAGCCAGCACAATGGAAACAAAGGCCAGCAGCGCTGTTGCGGGGAATGCAGATTTGAGCATCGAGCTCACTGTCATTTGCGATTGATACGAACGCCGCAGCCAGGGCGCCTTCAGAAAGATTCCCGATTCGCCTGAAAATGGAATCATCTGTACCATTTTGCCTTGTTCTTCTTTGCGCTGAAACGCACTTTCATCGGAACCGGAAAAATATCCGACGGGAGATAAATCGTTCAGATACATGAAATACTGCACCATGAGCGGCTTATCGAGCCCCAGTTCTTTTCGTATGGCTTGTTCCGACGAAATGTCGCTGCGTTGTCCCAGCATCATGCGCGCCGGATCGGATGGCAATGCATGAAAAATAAAAAACAATAAAGTGATCACTCCCCACATGATGAGTAAACCATTACCAACGCGCGAAAGCAGAAAGCGAAACACAGATGCGACAGATTAATTTTCTGAAACAAATATATTCATTTTATAATTATCAGCTTTCAGCCGTCAGCATTCAGTAGTCAGTGGTCAGTAGTCAGTGGTCAGTAGTCAGTGGTCAGTAGTCAGTGGTCAGTCAGGTGACAGGCATCAGGCGTTGCGCGTTGCGCATTGTGCGTTGCGCGTTGTGCCCTGTGCGTTACGCGTTGTGCGGGGAGCGTGCGGCCCGACCTGGACGCGGCCGCCGCCGCCCTGGGACGCCACGGCA
>CAYSCE010000351.1:0-3372 GCA_964429475.1 uncultured Bacteroidaceae bacterium
GGCAATATTTGTGAGTGCTCCGCAGGTACCACTGTACACAGCAAAATACATGTCTGTGACAGCGCCAACAACGTTTGTAATGTTAACCATATGCGTGGTGGTGGTTGCTACAAATTGGTACCAAACATCATCGTCATCGCCAGTCGCCGCACAAGAATTTGTTTGTGCCGAGGCCGTAGCACAGGAAACTGAGCCCGGCACTGTAGAAGTACAGGTTGTTGTTGCGCTTGGAATAATTACTGTAGCATTTGCACATTCATCATTTACTGGTAATGAGCTGTTATATAACAGAGTAGTTGAGTTGCCGGTTAAACCACTTGCAGTACATGTAGTGACTCTCATATAGTATAGACATGCTGTGGTTGCCGTATAAGTATCTGAAGTTGCACCGGCAATAGGTGTCCACGGACCAGTTGCTGAGCTGGAAGAATACCATTGATATGTCAGGGCTGAAGCTACAGTCGATCCTGTAACAGTAAGATTATAACCAGTACATGTGGCATTTGGAACTCCGATTAATGTTCCTCCAGCAGGCGTACCCGTGCAAGGAGGCATGGCTGTCACGCAAACCATATAATCTTCACATTCCGTTGTACCTGAGCCGGTGCAAGCAGCAGCCGTTCCAAGTTCGTTCCCTACAACCCTCATTCTGTGACAACCAACCGCAGCCGTAAATGGAACAGTGAAACTGCCGGTTGCGGTGGTAGCATAAGTTCCATTTCCATTATACATTTCCTCACCGGCATCCGCAAAGCTGCCGTTATCATTCCAGTCGACCCAGATGCCAAAATGCATTGTTCCGCCGGTTTCGGTAACAGAGAAAGTTATCGTTTGTGATTGCATCTGGGTAACTGTCATGGCGGTATAATTCCCGTATCCGCTGGCCGAAAACCCTGTTGTATTATTAATTGTTGTGGCTCCGGTTGCTGTAAAATTACTGATGTAATAAATAGTATTTACTGTATTTGTGTTTGTACAATAACACGAAGCAGCATTGGTATTCATTGTTACATACACTGATGTTGAATTTGCTGATAACCCGCTGTTGGCGCAGGTTACCACACATCGGTAATACGTGGCGGCAGTTTGTGTTGTTGCTAATGTAATCGCTGTAGCGCCTGTAATATTTGTCCAGGTAGTACCATTGGTAGAGGATTGCCATTGATACGACATTCCGCATCCGGAAGCTGTACCAGACATGGATAATGTAAATGGAGTGCTTGGACAAACCGGATTTACTGAGGCTACAGTATTGCCCGGAGCCGGGGTTCCTGAACATATAGCACCTGGAGTAAATCGATATATCTGACCATTGGCCGGCTTGGTTGCCAGTGTGCTCGTTTCTGTAGTGCTGCTGGCTGTAGGAGCAGTGCCGGTTCCATTCAATGACAAATAATCACCGGTTGTGGGGCCCGAAATTCCTATAGAGGCCGATGCTCCCGAAACGGCACCAGTCCCTTGTTTGTAAATAAATTCAATCCGGTTTGTGGTCTCATATAATTTCACCTGAAATGAAATCACATCAAGGCTGGTAGTATAGTACCATTCCATTGTTGACCATTGAACTGTGAAAATCCGGTTTGGTGCTGTGCCTGTGGTGGTGTATGTTACAGCCCCTCCGGTAAAGACCTGCAGATCATCCCACAAAGGTGCAACAACATTCCAGACAGTATTTGTCGCCAAAGCATTCGATGCATTTGATGCTGTTGTCGAATTAAAACTCAGCCAACCATTCGTCGAAACAGAAACAGTGGTAAAATTATTACAGCAATAGTTGAACGTGAACCCGATTGGTATTGCCGAAACACAGGCGTCATCAACGCCTGCAGCATGTATTGTAGTGCCGGCTATGGCCGAATATGTTCCACTGACAGCCGAAAAAGAATATGCTGATGCTGTCTGTGCACTTGCTGAATTATTGAAAGACAGGATACACAATCCAGTAATCAGCAAACAAAAAAATTTCACTTTTTTTATTCCGACTAATTTGTTCTTAATCATATTTCTCTTGTTGTTTTGGGGGAATTCAACGGTTCTATCGCTACCTTTTAATGAGAATCTCCATGTCCGGCTACTTCTACTGAGCGCATAAAATCAATGGAAATTTCATATCCTAAAGTATGTTGAAATTCTACAATCAAATCTTTAATTTTAAACGCATATGAGTCATCGTGACAATTTACATACAGGTTTTCCTGCTTCATGTGAACCTCGCTGTCAATAACATATTCCTGTTTAGCCAGCATTTGTTCCATTAAAAAAACATCACTTTCTGATTTCAATCCCTTCAGTGAATAAATCAATACGACTCCTTCTTCTGCATGAAAATCAGCATTGGAACCAACTGGTTTTTCATCCAGGGGCATGATTTGAGCAACCCAGCCTTCAGCGCTGTTTCCAGGTTCAGAATGAAAAACAAAAGTAAGGGCTGAATTACTTGCTTTTAATTCTCCGGTCAATGAATTCTTGTTCGAAAAAACATCAATCTGTGCAGCATCGGTATTTTCGCCATCGTAAACAGCAAGCCAGTCACCTTCAGAAAGACTGAATTTCGTAAAGTTCATTATCAGATTCTGCTTTTCTGAATCGCGGTTTATGGTGAATACAAAATTCTCACCACCAGAATATTTTCCATCTTTGCCTCCTGAGTCATAAAACATTCCGGATCCGGACTTTACTGTTCCATCTTTGATGGTAAACACCTGTGCCTGCATTTCACAAATACATGCAATGACAAATAATATTACTGCAACGACTTTCATTTATTCTTGGTTTTTAAATGTTGGTGGATCCTGATGAAAAGAAAAACAGTCACCCATGAGTAGCAGCTCATGTGTGACTGTCAAGTTCCCGGCAACAGTTCTTCACAATATATCACGATTTCAGTCTTGTTTGTTCAGTTTAGTTTTTATTCAACACAAATCAAAAAAGGTGGAATAAATCATTCACGGCATAAATGTATATATATTTTTTTAACAATGTATACAAACTGATTTTTTTCATGAAATAAACATCCTTTTTCAATATGAAATTTAATAATTTATCTGCGAAACAAAAAACCGGCACCATAGAAATGATGCCGGTTTTCCCAGAATTATATGAGAGTTTATCTTATCAGGCCTAAACCCTGGATGTAATCATGGTCAACGCCATCCAGACCTTTGATGGTGATCTTTACAGTGTATACATCCTGCTGTGCTTCGCTACCATCTGGCATATTACCATCCCAACCGTGATTTACATCGGTGGTGCTGAATATCATTTCTCCCCAGCGGCTGTAGATACGCATGCTGTAGGTATCGGTATCCCAGCCTACACCATATGGACGGAACATTTCATTACGTCCATCCTTGTTGGGCGTGAATGTATTGG
>CAYSCE010000352.1:0-3355 GCA_964429475.1 uncultured Bacteroidaceae bacterium
AACAGTCATCACCACCTCCAGTGCTGATTTTCCTTCTTTTTCATGGAAATCAACGTTTTCACCAGGCACTATTAAAGGGATGCGGCTATGAAGCAAAATTTATTTAATACAGGCACAGCCAACATAAATGAGGATATACACAAAAAGTATATTCCATTTGAATTTTCGCATGTCAGCAAAGTAAGCAGATATGCGGTTTTTTTTAATGGTAACGGTGTTGTTGTCATCCCAGGTAGTTCTTTAATCATCGGACATTCGGATATAACAAAAAAAATATCAGCCATGAAACGCAGCGATTACAGACATTACCGGAAAAAGCATTGCCGGGAAGGCTGAATGCAGAAATAAATATCATTTTTTTACAGAACCTTAAAAAAAAGCATCATGAAAACACACATAAAAACATGGACATCATTTCTGCTGTTCCTGTCCTTCCTGTTTTTGCAAACATGGGCTTCAGCACAGGATTCAGAAGTGCTTAGCATTCATAAAACCAGTCCGGCAACAGCAAATCCCGGCGACCTTATTACCTATGTTATTGAGTATTCCAATGTAGGTACAGCGGAGGCCAATAATGTCGTCATCAAGGATTATCTGCCGGCCGGAAATCTCTACACCTATGTAGCGTCGTTCCCTGCCGGTACACTGGTCGGAAACACACTGACGTGGGATAAAACCAATATTCCCGAACTGGCCGCCCTGGGTACCGGCATTCGCCAGATTACCGTATTAATCCGGGCAGGGATACCCGGAAATGGAATCAACGGCGCCACCAGTGGCTATTATATGCCGGCGGCAAGTAACAATATTACCAACTATGCATCTATTGAAAGTGATGTAACCAGTCCGCCAATATATGGCGACACAACCTCGACCATAGTTAACCAGTATTGCGGCGTTCAGATCAACGATGCCAGCGGGGTCATCAAATCGGCCACCAATACTGTTTTATATTATCTGATGCAGGTAAACAATGATGGAAACATCTACGATCAATTCGATTTTTCCGTATTAAATCATGCTTGTGTCGGGAAGGATTTTGATCCGCTGAATCACAGACTGCTCGACCTGAGCGGAAATGTAATTACGGAAACACCATGGATACCGCCCCACAGCACCTATCAGTTTCTGGTTGAACTTACAGCACCCATCGGATCGAATCCGTTTCATTTCAGCTGCCATGATGTAACAGTCACTTCAACTGCATGCCCCGGAACAACAGATGTGGGTCTGATAGAAACGGAAATTGTCGGCTCACCCAAATATCCGCTGATTAATATTTCAAAAATCGAATCGAAAGATCCGGTGGAAAGGGGCGAGGAATTTACATATACCATATTTGTATTCAATTCCAACGATAAATATCCGGCAAACAATTTTAAACTGCTGGAAACCTATGATGCCAACATTGAATTTGTCAGTGCCGTTCCGGCCCCCGATGCGGGGACCAATAACCAGTGGTCGCTTGGTAGTCTTGGATATGGGCTCGACAGCGCCAAAACCGTTGTAATTACTGTGCGGGTAAAGGAAAGCGCCGTGTGCAGTGGCTCCATTTCAAATACCGTTTCGTGCTCCTATACCAATCAAAACCGCTACCCGACTGCAACAGCCATAACAACCATTCTGGGACATCCCGATCTGGCCATCACCAAATCTGTGATTACAGATACCGATCCGGCTGTAATCGGTGGTAACGCAACTTATACTTTGCGGTATAAAAACGCCGGCAATTGCGTGGCGGAAAATGTAGTGTTGAAAGACTTCTTCGACAACAAACACCTGAATCCGGTTTCGGTTCCGGGTGGCATTGTTTCAGGAGGTATGATTCAATGGAATCTTGGATCGCTTAATCCGGGCGACAGTGGCGTATTTGTGTATTCGATGTATATCGATCCAACGGCATCGTTTAATCCGGGTCTGACATTAGTCCGGAATTTCGCAAATATTTCTACTTCAAGCCTCGAATCGGAATATAACAACAATGCAGCATCGGCTATGTTTTCAATCACTTTGCTGCCCAACCTGCAGATATCCAAATCAGAGCCGGACTCGTTGTTGGCCGGCGCTTCGTATACATACACCATCACCGTTGTAAATAACGGAGAGTATGCAGCTTCGGATGTGGTTATCAGCGATGAATTACCTGCAACCTTGCAGTTTGTTTCGGCTTCGGGTGGTGGCATTTATTCAGGCGGAACCGTTACGTGGCCGTCTGTTTCATCGCTTGCGGTTGATGCCACTGTTTCAAGAACTGTAACGGTAATTCCATTATGTACAGGAATTCCTTCTGTTACAAATATAGCTCTTGTATCCACCGCTACGCTGGAATCCGGTTTATCCAATAATACAGACACAGCTGTTTCAGTTGTTGCTGATAAAACGATACCTGAAATTACCTGCCAGTCAGCAAAGAGTGTAAACACCAATAAAGGATGTGTATATCTGGTTGGCGGCACTGAATGGGATGCCATTGCAACAGATAATTGCGGCGTGGATTCCATCAGGTATGTGATCAGCGGTGCAACAAACAGAAGCGGAACTTCACTAAACGGAGTTGCGTTAAATATTGGCATTAGTAAGGTCACCTGGACAGTTACCGATGAAAGCGGAAATGTCAATTTCTGTTCCTTCACCGTCGAAGTAAAAGATGCTCAGAATCCTGTGTTTACAAGTTGTCCGAACGGAGAAGAATTTATTCTTCCGACAGATTCGGGATACAGCACCTATACAAAACATGGCACAGGCTGGAATGCAACAGCTACGGACAACTGCAGTGTGGATTCACTTTTCTACCTGTTAAGCGGTGCAACAAGTGGCTCAGGTTTATCGCTCGACGGTGTTGCATTCAATATGGGTACAACAACCGTTCTCTGGACTGCTGTTGATGCCAGCGGAAATAAAGCCTATTGCAGTTTTACGGTTATTGTCAATGATCATGAAGGCCCTGTTTTCAGTTTCTGTCTCGCTGGAAACAATCCGGCAGTCAACACCGATCCTGGCGTCAACACATACACACAGCCCGACAACAGTTGGGACGCCATTGCTTCGGACAATGATGGTATTGCAAGTCTGACTTACGTACTCACAGGTGCAACCAGCGGTTCAGGTACTTCGCTTGCAGGTGTTGTGTTCAATCTTGGTACAACAACCGTCACATTTACTGCAGCCGATAGTTCCGGAAATGAGTTTACATGCGTCTTTGACGTAATCGTCTCCGATAATCAGGATCCTATCTTCAGCTTCTGTCTCGCTGGTGATGATCAGGAAGTCAACACCGATTTGGGCGTCAACACTTATACGCAGCCCGACAACAGTTGGGACGCCATCGCTTCGGACAATGATGGTATTGCAAGTC
>CAYSCE010000353.1:0-3351 GCA_964429475.1 uncultured Bacteroidaceae bacterium
GATTGCTACGGTAAAATGTTCGGCCTGCGGCGCTGCAACTACTTTTCAGCCCAATATCGCCAGCGACAGTTGCGCGTTTTGCGGTATGCCCATTGTGGTCAACCAGTCGTCGACAGCTACCATCATTAAACCGAAAAGTCTGCTGCCGTTCAAAGTCACTCAGAAAGAGGCTTTCGAAGGTTTTCTCAAATGGATCCGCAAACTCTGGTTTGCTCCAACTGCATTGAAGAAATTTGTGACCCAGCCCGATAAACTCAAGGGAATGTACATTCCTTTCTGGACCTATGATTCAGACACATCGACGCGTTATACCGGAGCTCGCGGAACGCATTATTATGTTACTGAAACCTATACCGAGAATGGTCAGACCAAAACACGTCAGGTGCAGAAAACGCGCTGGACGCCGGTTTCGGGAACGGTTTTTCACAAATTCGACGATGTATTGATTGTTGCTTCGAATTCGCTGCCGCGTAAATATGTCGATAAACTCGAGCCATGGGATTTCGAAAATCTGGCTCCGTTTGACGATCGTTATCTGAGCGGTTTCCGCACCGAAACATATCAAGTGGACCTGAAAAGCGGATTCGAACTGGCCAAAAATGTGATGGAACCAACCATCCGTTCCATGGTACGCCGCGACATCGGTGGTGATGAACAGCAGATTTATTCGATGAATACCCAATACAGCAATGTGACGTTCAAACATCTGCTGCTGCCCATCTGGATCAGCGCCTACCGCTTTAAAAACAAAGTGTACCGTTTTCTGGTCAATGGCCGCACAGGCGAGGTGCAGGGCGAACGTCCGTACAGCTTCTGGAAGATTTTCTTCTTCACATTGGGTTGTATCGGCGTGATTATCCTTCTGCTGTGGGCATTTGGAGTGTTCAAATAATTAATCAAACCTTCGAAGGGTTCAAAACCCTTCGAGGGTTTTGATTTATTAAGCGTCGGTATTTGCCGGCGCTTTTTTTTAATACTTTTGTGCCGAAATCAGTTTCCCCAATGAAGACATTCGAAGAAATCCGCAAAAATATTGTTGGCGACGGCGCTATTCTGAAAACCCCCTACGGAGAATTTCCACTTATTTATGCCGACTGGATTGCCTCCGGGCGACTGTATAAGCCAATTGAGGAGCGGATGTCGGATGTCATCGGCCCCTGGGTAGGGAATACACACACCGAAACCAGCGCCACCGGCACACTGATGACCCATGCATACCATCATGCCCGCGACATTATTAAAAAACATGTCAATGCCGGCCCCGGCGACGTTTTTCTTCCGGTTGGCTTTGGTATGACGGCAGCAGTAAATAAGCTTCAGCGCATTCTCGGATTGAAATATTGCGGCAAAATCAGCCACATCAATGGCTGTTTGGGTTCCGATCAGCCTCCGGTAGTGCTCATCAGCCACATGGAGCATCATTCCAATCATACCAGCTGGTACGAAACTGCCGCCGATGTGGTGGTGGTGCCTCCCGGCAAAGATATGCTGGTAGATTTAAACAACCTCGAAGCCGAATTGCAGAAATATCAGGGACGCCGCATCATTGGCTCATTTTCGGCCTGCTCAAACGTCACCGGAATAGAAACGCCCATTCACGAAATGGCTGCGCTGGTGCACAAATACGGCGGAATCTGCTTTGCCGATTACGCAGCCAACGCGCCATACAGCGATATCAACATGCATCCGGGACCCGAAGGCCACGATCTGGACGGCATTTTCTTCAGCCCGCATAAATTTCTGGGCGGACCCGGATCGAGCGGCGTATTAATTTTCAACGGAAAGCTGTACAGCAACAAAGCCCCTGACAATCCGGGCGGCGGCACCGTGGAATGGACCAATCCATGGGGCGAATACCGCTACATCGACGATATTGAAGTACGCGAAGACGGCGGTACACCAGGTTTTCTGCAAACCATGCGTACAGCACTGGCCATCAGACTGAAAGAACAGATGGGTGCAAAAAATATTCATCATGCCGAAGACGAATTGCTGGCCATGGCTTTTGAAAGATTCGACAAACTCGACGGCATTTACATGCTGGCCACCGAACATCGCAAACGCATCGGAGTGATTTCGTTTTATCACGAAAAAATGCATTACAACCTGATTGTAAAACTGCTGAACGACCGTTTCGGCATTCAGGTGAGGGGTGGGTGTGCCTGCGCCGGTACCTACGGACATTATCTGCTCGATGTGAGTTATGAGAAATCTCAGCATATTACAGATATGATCAACCATGGCGATTTATCACTCAAGCCAGGGTGGGTAAGACTGTCGCTTCACCAGACCATGACACCCAATGATATTGATTACATTTGTAATTCATTGCAGGATATAATTGTAAACAATGAAGTCTGGAGTCAGGACTATATATATGATTCACACAAGAATGACTTCATACACAAGAGCGGAACAAGCACATTTACAAATGTAACAGATTGGTTTAAAATCTGAACCAGCATTAAAACTTATAGGTGATTCCGTTGCCCAGAAACTGGGTGCTGTGTACCACATTTTCGGGCGGATTGGAGTCGAAGAAGTAGCGCCACGAAGTGGTGAACGAAAGGTTTTTGGTGATTTTAAAGGTCAGGTCGAACTGATTGAAGACGCGATAATCATCGAATGAGCTCAGCAAAGGCTGATAGTATAATGTATTGGTGAGAATTGTTCCGGATTTATGCTTCCAGGTAGTTGAAATATAATTGCTCAGGCGATGATCGCGGTGAAACAACAGCGGCGAGGTAACTTCTTCGTATTCATACATATATAATGAGGCCGCATACACCCGGAAATGCTTTTTACCAATCACTTTAAAGCGCGGGCCTAAGCCGGTTAGCCACCGGAAGCGTACATTGAGCAATTTGTTGAACTGTCCCTGCGTAAAAGCTTCGAAGGTGAGATAAGGCTTAAGTTTATAATTGTAGCGCAAATGGGCGGTCCCGGCATTATCAAAATCCGATTCCTGGCTTTTGGTGAGTCCGTAATCGATAAAAAGCAGATACAGAGCCGAATCGGTTTTAAACTGAACATGATCTTTCATATTGAGCGACAGCAGCGATTGTTTATTTTTTGAATACGACGAAGAAATATTTGCCGTGCCCGACCAGCCGGTGGTATCGGTTATAATGCGCTGTTGTTCAATGTTCAAAACCTGTCCTGAAGCAGAAAACCCCGCCATTAGAACCAGCAAAAGGAGTGTAGATCGCATGAAAATTTTTCTTCAAAGTAAATATATTTTGTCCAAAATAGAATGATTTATTACTTTTGCACTCCCACCTGGCGGGGTAGCTCCGGTGGTTAGAGCGACGGATTCATAACCCGTAGGTCACGTGTTCAACTCTCGTCCCC
>CAYSCE010000354.1:0-3348 GCA_964429475.1 uncultured Bacteroidaceae bacterium
GTTGTTACGACGGTTCCATGTCCGCCAGCTGGCGGACGGTGGAATGTCGTAACAACCCGCTATTTTGAGACAGCCTCTTCGCCGAATCGTCGGGGTGGCAGAGCCCCTCGCCTGGTGCTGCTTTTATCTTTTCAGATCCAGCGAAATGGCCTTCATGCCCGGCATGGTGACAATACCAAAATGCTTTTTGCCATCTACCAGAATTTCCATCGGTTGCTTAAAGCGCACATGACGCACAGCACCATTGTCAAACAAAGCTTCCTGCGCATTCAGAAATGCAGTGTTGTACAAGCCCTGCTTAATAAAATCGTTGACGGTGAAATACGCAACACGGAACGACGTCAGGTTCTGAAAAAAGTGCGTTCCCTGACTGGGTTCAATATGAAAATGATTCAATCCGGCTTCAACAATTACTCTGGCAGCACTGATCTGCGACCATTTAACCGGAATACCAAGCCATGGATCACTCGATCCCCAGCGGCCGGGCCCGATGAGTAAATAATTTCGTTTTTCTGCCGTCAGCTGTTTGTTCAGTTGCTCTATAACCTGCGCCAGTTGCCATGTTTCGGCCGCATTGAATTTTTCAGGGACAACATATACAACGTCACAGATGTTATCATACACACCATTACCAAGTGCCGATTCAGAAATAACAATGCACTTTTCAGAATTGATCTGTTCAGGTACAATGGTCAGATTTTCCTTATTGTCTACAATCGGTCTTATCTGTAATAAATTAAACACTTTATGATGCCCGTGAGCATCCATGTTAATGGCAAATTCAATTTCAACAGGCTTTCCCATTTCATGCGAGCTGGTTTTCAGAATATCGGTCATCATCTGAGCCAGTGGAAAAACATTGTGTTTGAGAAAATGATTAAAAGTAATCACCCGGCTGCCGGCATGCTGAATGCCATCTACCACACGGTCATCGTGATAATCATAGGTTGAAGCCACCATGCGGAATGACTTGAACTGGTCACCGTCGGACACTGCAAACCGCTCCAGCTGCGCTGCATCATCCACCTTGGGTGTAAACAGATTTCGTTTCAGATTGATGGCCAGAAATTCTTTCTGCGTGTCTTTGAGCATCATTTCGGTAGAGCTGAGCTGAACAGCTTTTTCGGGATAAGCCGGCGAAAAACGTAGTGACATGCCGCCATCCACAATATATTTTCCCAATCCGTATGCAATGCTCACAACGCCGTCTTCGGCCTGCTCAGGCGCAATCGGATAAAAGTTAACCGAACGAGCAACACCACTCAGCACCGGGAAAAAATAATCTCCTTCGGCAAAGCCGCATACTTCCTGTAGAATGATGGCCATCTTTTCTTCGTCAATCAGATTCGAAGTCGATGTCATATAGGCTTTGCTTTCCTGATAATACACCGAAGCATACACCGCTTTGATGCACTGCATCAGCATTTTCAAACGGTCGCGGTCGTCGCCGTTATTCGGAATCATATAGGTGCTGTAAATTCCTGCAAACGGCTGATAGTGGCTGTCTTCGAGCAGTGAACTCGAACGTACAGCCATCGGTGTTTTCATGACCCGCAAAATGGATTTCAGGTCAAGAATGGTTTCATAACTCATTTCTCCTTCCAGAAAACGGCTTAGAATCTCTTCGTCATTGGTACATGCAATGGCAAAATCATATAAATTATTCCGCTCCATGAAGTCGCTGAAAATATCGGTAGCCAGCACAATGGTTCGCGGAATGGTGAGCTCGACGCTGCCGAAGCGGTGAGCCAGCGCATTGCGTTTTAAAATATTCTCGATAAACGCCAGTCCACGCGCCTTTCCGCCAATACTGCCATCGCCAACACGGCTGAACTGAATGTATTCGTTGAATTTATTGCGGTCGAATGTTGCAATCACGCCCCGGCCACGTACACTCCGGTATTTGGCCATGCCCTTAAACAGGTAATCCCTGACTTCGTCCAGCGAAGCAAAGTCTTCGGAATTGGCCTGCCGGAATAGTTTTCCAAGGGTGAACAAAGCGCGAGCACGAAGCCATTTCGAAAAATGATTGCGGTCGATATGATATTTGAGCGACGCATCGGGGATACTGTATATCTGGTCCTGCAATCCCTGCAAATCACGGGCACGCGAAACCTCGTTTCCACTGGCCGGATCCACTATTCTGAAATCGCCGAATGCCAGATAATCGAGCAGGAAATACGTAAGTTCGTGCAGCAATGTTTTGGAAAACTTATGAACGAATTTTACTTTTATACCTTCGGCCAGTTCGCTGGTGATGGCATCGGACGACTGCAGCAGTATTGGAAAGTACGGATCGTCGGCCTGCACTATTTTGCATAATTCAATACCTGCATTTTTATCCTTGATATTGTTGCGGTTGAACGATATGTCGGAAATCATTCCCAACATGTTGTCCTTGTACTTTTCGTACAAACCAAGCGCCTGCTCGAAATTGGTTGCCAGCAGAATTTTCGGACGGCCGCGCAAACGCAGTGTTCGCTGATGTTCGTTCAGACCTTCGGTCATAAATGCCCGCGATTGTTCAATCACAATACGATACATATTGGGCAGGTACGAACTGTAATAGCGCACAGAGTCTTCAACCAGCAAAATACATTGCACACCGACTTCACCCACATCGTGCGGGGTATTCATTTTATCTTCAATCAGCTTGATGATGGCCAGCAGCAGATTGGTGTTTCCAAGCCAGCTGAACACATAATCAACACCGCTTAAATCCTGATCGGCAAGTCGTACCGATACTTCCCGCGAAAACGGCGTGAGTACCACTACCGGAATATTTCCGAAATTTTCCTTGATGACTTTCGAGAATTCAAAAGGATTCTGATCAGAAATACTCAGCATATTGATGACCAGATCGATGTGATCTTTTTCAAGAATCTCAAGCGCCTGTTCGGCACTGTGAGCCTTTATAAAGCGTGGCGGGTAGCGGAGATTCAGTGATACGTATTCCTGAAAAATACCTTCATTGATACGGCCGTCTTCTTCAAGAATAAAAGCATCGTAGGTACTGCAGATAAGCAGAATGTGTTCAATCCTTTTCTCCATGAGATGATCGAACAGTGTATCGTGAAAATGGACCTGACTCAGATCGGGTTTATGACAGGGTTTGCTCATATATGAATTCATTATAACGGTGTCGCCATTCATCGCCTGCAACGACCGCTCTAAAGTACAACATTTCAATGGTCTGTTTCAACTCCGTAAGAAAAATTTATTCATTTTATTACCGTCTTTTAATCCGTTGCTTTTTTGAACCTGTCTGACTGCCTGTTGCAGTTAAACCAGACAGGCAGGCACGGATCTACACGGTTAAAACGGATCTACACTGATTGCAGTGGTGGC
>CAYSCE010000355.1:0-3335 GCA_964429475.1 uncultured Bacteroidaceae bacterium
GTGACCGAAATTTTCAATAATTCATCAAAGCCTTTCTATCGCTTTGGCGACATTATGCTGCTGAATAAAATTCCACGAAAAAACTGGGTCACTTTTATTGTGAACGGATTCAAAAAAACAGGAAAATCCATTTCTGCAGAGATGGCCGAAAAAATTCCGTTTTTAATGAATGATCATTCGTGGTATGTGCAGCAGCTGGCGCATTATACCTGGCAGAAAACGGAAAAAACAGCTGGCATCGGCGAATTGTCGGCCGCCTTGACTGAACTTATCAACGCAAATTCGCCGCTGTATCAAAAAGAAGTGGAGTCCATCAGTGTCACACAACCGAATTTTCTTAAAGCCGTTGCATGCGGCGAAACACGTTTTACCAGCGCCGCAGTGATGCAGAAATACAGACTCGGAACGCCGCGCAATGTTCAGAAAAACAAAGCCATTCTTGTACAAAGCGACATTATTGATCCGGAAAACGGCCGGCATGTATTTCTGGATCCTGCATTTGAACTGTGGTTCCGTATGCAGTATTTCGGCGAAAAGTATCTGAACAATCCGGCATTAACCACACAAAAAACGAAGCGATGAAAGAGAATATCCGGAATATAGCCATTCTGGCCCATGCCGATGCAGGGAAAACCAGCATCACAGAGTTGATGCTGTATCACAGCGGTGCCATCAAAAATCCCGGCAGTGTGGATGATGGTACAACCCATACCGATTTTCTTGCAGTAGAGCGGGAGAGAGGCATATCGGTCCGATCGGCGCACACGACTTTTTCGTGGAAAGATGTCAGAATAAATCTGGTGGACACGCCCGGACACGTTGATTTCTCGGCCGATGTGGAGCGCATTCTGACAGCTGTTGATGGCGCTGTACTCGTGATCTCTGCTGCCGAGGGCGTTCAGGCACATACCGGCACCTTGTGGAATGCATTGCGTGCGCGCCATATTCCGGTGATCTTGTTTGTAAACAAACTGGACCGCTTGGGTGCCGACATTGAAAATGTTCTGATAGACATCCGCAAAGAGTGGCATTTGGAGCCACTTTACATGCAGTCGGTTCAGAACATTGCCAGCGCAGACATTGTCATTACTGATTTATTTTCAAAAGACAATATGGCCGAAAACATTGCTGAGACGATTGTTGCCGGTGATGAAAAACTGATGGATGCATATCTTGAAGGTGCCGTACCGCATTTTGAAACACTTGAAAAGCAGCTTGCACACATGGTTTCACGCTGCGAGATTGTCCCCATGTTGTTTGGTTCCGCCCGGCTGAATATGGGAATGGAGCAGTTATTAGACGCCATGATTAAATTGCTTCCTGCGCCAAATGGCGATGCAGACAGTACTTTGCGCGCACGTGTATTCGGCATCAGCTACGATAAAACCATGGGCAAAGTGGCGCATGTGCGTGTGTTTGGCGGCAGCATCAGCAATCGGGAACTGATCCGAAACGCCACGCAGTCTGTCGATGAAAAAGTTGTCCAGCTGCGGCGCATGAGCGGTTCGCGCTACGAAGATTTGCAACAGATTGTTGCGGGCGACATTGCCGGCGTGTGCGGCTTTTCTGCTGCATCGGTCGGAGACTGGCTTGGAGAGAGCGTTTCAGACATATCCGATGTCAAACCGTTGCAAATGCCTTTGTTGACTGTTCGGGTGAAGGCGATGAATGAAAAAGATTATAGCCCGCTGGCGGCCGCATTACAACAGCTGAACACTGAAGATCCCTCATTAAATTTTGAATGGCTGCGCGACGAAAAAGAAATGAACATCAGCGTGATGGGCTGGATACAGATGGAAGTGCTGGAGCGCATTCTGCTCGATCGCTTCGGCATTGCGACGGCGTTTGAACAGCCCACCGTTATTTACAAAGAAACGCCGTCAACAGTTGCTGAAGGATTTGTCCGCTACTGGATGCCCAAGCCCTGCTGGGCCATTCTGAAATTCCGCATCGAACCCGGAGAACCGGGAAGCGGCGTTGTTTACCAAAGTGAAATTCGTGTGGACGATGTGGCGCAGAAATATCAGAACGAAGTGGCACAAACCATTCCGGCCGCATTGAAGCAAGGCATCAAAGGCTGGGAAGTGACCGATATCCGCATCACGCTGATTGAAGGCGAAGACCACGAGGTGCATTCGCGTCCGGGCGACTTTGTTATTGCTACACCCATGGGCATCATGAACGGATTGGTGAATGCCGGTACGACTTTACTGGAGCCATTTGTGTCGTTCAGAATCAAAGCCACTGAAGAACTGCTGGGGCTGATAACAAGCGACATTACAAAAATGCGTGGCACGTTTGAACATCCGGAAATGGATCATGGAAAATGTATTCTGACCGGATTTCTGCCAGTGGCAACCTCGCACGATTATTCAGTGAAACTCAGCTCCAGGAGCGGCGGAAAGGCTACCATATCAACCCGGTTTGCGGGTTATCGTCCCTGTGCCGATGAGCTTGGGGTGATCAGACCATACAAAGGAATCAGCCCGCTCGACGAGGCAAAATGGATTCTGAAAGCGCGCGGGGCGATGCAATAAAGTTTTGTTTATTTCAACCGCTTATACTTTCAACTTTATTACTTTTGCGCCATGATCCTCCCCTGGTCCGAAATAAAGAATTATCTGTTCAGGGCAACGTTCACTTTTCGTGCGCTGCGGTCGCGCAATTATGCCATTTATTTAACCGGCATGTTGTTTTCGGTCATGGGAACATGGATTCAGATTATCGCCACCGGCTGGCTGGTGTACCGGCTCACAGGCAGCGCTTACATGCTGGGCATTGTGACTTTTGCCGGACAGATTCCATCGTTGTTTATCACGCCCTTTGCGGGTGTTTTTGCCGATCGTATGAACCGCAAAAAAGTCATCATGGGCACACAAATCGCGGCCATGCTGTTGTCGCTGGCATTGGCCATTCTTGTTTTGTCCGATGTGGTTCAGATCTGGCAGATTGTGCTGCTGGCGGTGTTTTCCGGCGTTGTCAATTCAATCGATACGCCGTTTCGTCATGCGTTTATCCGCGATATTGTTGAAGACAATTCTCAGATGTCGAATGCCATTGCACTCAATTCCATGTTGTTCAATACGGCGCGTTTTATCGGCCCTGTTATTGGTGGTATTCTGATTGCGCTGATTGGCGAGGGCTGGTGTTTTATGATCAACGCCATCAGCTTCATTGGCGTGATTACTTCGTTGTATTTTATTCACACCATCTTTGTTCCGAATGAGAAAAACAAGACCTCGGTTTTCGAGGATTTGGTTGAAGGCCTGAAATATTCATTTGGATTTAAGCCCATCAAATACATGTTGATCCTGATTATTTCAACCGGGTTTTTC
>CAYSCE010000356.1:0-3321 GCA_964429475.1 uncultured Bacteroidaceae bacterium
AAATTCGTGGGGGAGCATTGGTTTTGATGGCGGACACCTGATTATGACTGATGAGTGGTTTAATGAGTATATGTTCCGTCTGGTGATCAACAAAAAATATGTTCCGGCAAAAGTGCAGGAAATTCTGAAACAAAAAGCCATTATGTTGCCGCCGTGGGATCCCATGTTTTCGGAGGACAAATAAATGAGAGACTTTACCACCTTCGGTGATTTGTTTGTGTGGACTTCTGAAAAGATGTCGTCCATCGAAATCAGCTGGTTGCCTATTGGTGCTGTCACCACCATCATACTGATCGGTGTACTGTGCGTCCTTACCTTTTTGATGTATTTTTTCAACAAGTACATTCTGTTCCGTATTCTCAAATCCATTGTCAAGCGCACACCGGGGCAGTACAAGGATATTTTCATCCATAAAAAATTCTTGCGCCGGATCGGTTTTATTATACCGCTGATTCTGGTGTATCAACTCATTCCCTTTGCTATTCCGCAGTTTGCCGGCTGGATTGTTTTTATTCGCAAGCTTTCGGAAATTGTGTTGATTTTCTTTTTACTGTTGGGTGGATATACATTGCTTGATTGTTTTTATGATATCTACGTAAACACCGAAAAGGCGCGCTACAAGCCCGTTAAGGGATATCTTCAGGTGGTTAAAATTGCTGCTGGATTTATTGCCGGCATTTTAATATTATCCATATTACTCAGTGAAACTCCGGGTTATCTTTTGGGAGGACTGGGGGCTGTTTCTGCGGTGTTGCTGTTGGTTTTCAAAGACACCATACTTGGTTTTGTGGCATCGGTTCAATTGTCGTCGAACGACATGGTGCGGGTGGGTGACTGGATTACCGTGGATAAATACAAAGCGGACGGCGATGTGGTTGAAATTACGTTGTCGAGTGTGAAAGTGCGCAATTTCGATAATTCATTTATGTATGTTCCGACTTATGGCATGGTGGCTGACTCGTTTCAAAACTGGCGTGGCATGCAGGAAAGCGAGGGACGCAGAATAAAAAGATCCATCAATATTCACACCGGGAGCATTCATTTTGTGAGTGACGAAGAATTGGAAAAATACCGGAAGATTGATCTTATCAGGGAGTATATTGATGGTATGCAAGAAGAACTGAATGAGTTCAACAGCAGACAGCGTCCCGATTCCGGAGTTATTATCAACATTCGCCGGCAGACGAATATCGGCATATATCGCGCATATTTGCTGGAGTATCTGAAAAGCATTCCAACCATCAATCATCAGGAGATGACAATGGTGAGGCAGTTGCCACCGGCCGATAATGGCATCCCCATTGAAGTTTATGCATTTGCCATTGAAAAGGACTGGGAAAAATACGAAGTGGTGATGGCCGATATTTTCGACCATATTCTTGCCGCTACGCGTTTCTTCGACCTGGAGATTTTTCAGACTGCAGCCGGCTCCGATATAAAAAGTCTGACCTCGAAACTCTGATCCTGTTTGAAATTTAGCGATTTAACGTCGTTGCTGCGAAAATTAATCGTACCTTTGCGCCCTTATTTCAAAACAGGATGTACGATAAAGTAAAAATCAGAAATATTGCGATCATTGCGCATGTCGACCACGGCAAAACCACACTGGTAGACCGTTTGCTGCATCAGGTAAAATTATTCCGTGACAATCAGGACATGGGAGAGTTAATCCTTGACAGCAATGATCTTGAGCGTGAGCGCGGTATTACCATTCTTGCCAAGAATGTTTCGGTGCGCTACAAAGGATTTAAAATCAATATTATTGACACGCCGGGTCACTCCGACTTTGGTGGTGAGGTTGAACGCGTGCTGAATATGGCCGACGGCGTGTTGCTGGTGGTGGATGCTTTCGAAGGTCCGATGCCGCAAACACGATTTGTACTTGAAAAAGCTTTGGCTTTAAATCTGCGTCCGATTGTGGTTGTCAATAAAGTAGATAAACCGAATTGCAATCCGGAACACGCGATGGAAGCCGTGTTTGATTTAATGTTCTCGATGGGCGCCAACAGCGAACAGCTCGATTTTCCAACGGTGTATGGATCAGCCAAGAAAGGTTGGATGGGACCGGATTGGAAAACGGAAACTGAGGATGTAAGCTATCTGCTCGACTTGATTATTGAGCGAATTCCGGCTCCGAAAATTCCGGAAGGGAACCTGCAGATGATGATCACTTCGCTCGACTATTCAACATATACGGGACGCATTGCGGTAGGCCGCATTCTACGCGGATCGCTGAAGTTCAGCGACGAAATAGCCATTTGTAAAAAGGACGGCAGAATTATAAAATCGAAAATCAAAGAGCTGTATATTTTTGAAGGCCTCGGGAAAGAGCGCATTAAAACTGAGGTTCCTGCAGGTGAAATTTGTGCGGTTTTTGGTCCGCAGGAATTCGAAATCGGCGACACCATTGCTGATGCTGAAAATCCTGAGCCGCTGCCTCCTATTCATGTGGATGAACCAACCATTTCCATGTTGTTTACCATCAACAATTCTCCGTTTTACGGCAAAGATGGAAAGTTTGTAACCTCGCGCCACGTGCGGGATAGACTTTATAAAGAAACAGAAAAGAATCTGGCTCTGCGCGTCGAAGAGACTGCTTCGGCAGATTCATGGCTCGTTTTCGGCCGGGGTGTATTGCATCTGAGTGTTTTGATTGAAACCATGCGCCGCGAAGGATATGAGCTTCAGGTAGGTCAACCCAAGGTAATTATCAAGGAAATTGATGGTGAAAAATGCGAGCCGATTGAATGGCTGACAGTGAACGTGAAATCCGATTTCAGCGGAAAAGTAATTGATATTGTTACGCAGCGTAAGGGCGACATAGTTGATATTGAAAATCGTGGAGACCGCACCCGGCTCGAGTTTTCGATTCCTGCCCGCGGCCTTTTCGGATTGCGCAATGTGGTATTGACAGCCACCGAAGGTGAAGCCGTAATTTCGCATCGTTTTAAAGGATTTGAACCCTGGAAGGGCGATTTCCCGGTCACCCGCAATGGTGCGCTGATCGCCATGGAAACTGGAACTGCCATCGCATATTCGCTGAACCGTTTACAGGATCGCGGAAGCTTTTTTATTGAGCCTTTCGAAAATGTATATGCCGGCCAGGTGATTGGCGAACAGATTCGTCAGGACGATCTGGTGGTCAATGTTGTTGTGACAAAAAAACTCAGCAACATGCGTGCATCGGGTAGCGATGACAAAGTGATTCTTGCTCCGCCACGTCGTTTCTCACTCGAAGAAGCCATGGAATATCTGGCCGATGACGAATACCTCGAAATCACGCCTTTGTCTCTGCGACTGAGAAAAATTATTCTTGATCAT
>CAYSCE010000357.1:0-3302 GCA_964429475.1 uncultured Bacteroidaceae bacterium
TTTTCGCAGTCATTGCGAGATACTATTGTCACCAAAAGCAACGACAGCATTGTTTGCAAAATCACCAAAATTTCGGATTACGATGTTGAATACGTAAAAACCAGCGAACCGGATGCCATTGGATATGTAATTTCAAAGGACAAAATCCGAATGCTTATGTTGCGAGACGGCACGCACGAAGTAATTATGCGCGATGAAATGGAAATGAATGCTGAATCCGAAATTCTGGACAAACGACAGGCTGTTAAGTTTCATTTCTTCTCGCCTTTCTACGACCATCTGGCAGTCACGTACGAACGATCGCTGAAAATGGGAACTAATGTCGAAGCTTCGGTTGGTTTTATCAATAACTCCATGTTCGATTTCAGCGTTTTCGAGAGTTATGATGCTCTCACGCAGGGAGCCTTCATCAAATTTGGTCCTAAATTCAACCTTGGAAACAGTTATTATATGAAAGGAATGAAATATTCTCATCCCTTAAAAGGAAAATATTTTAAACCTGAAATTATTCTGACTTCGTTTGCTGTTCGCGATGTTAATATCAATTATTCAACCTACGATCCAAATTACTACTACACAATAACGAATTCATTTATAACCGATGTTACAGCTCAGGGGCTTGCGCTAACACTGAATTTCGGCAACCAGTACATTCTTGGAAACATGATGACTTTTGGTTTTAATGTTGGTGTTGGATATTCGTTTGTCAGAGCACAATTTACAAATCAGGAACTCAATGACTATATTGCCAATAACGGCAGCAACAATAACACTTACTTTTACAATTATTACTATTCAAGCCCATACAACTATACAAACAAAATGTACAGTCATACTCGTTCCGGTGAAAAATCGGGTATAGCTTTTCAGGTTAACCTGACATTGGGATATATTTTCAAATAATAAATGATTTGCATCTTTTCTGAGAAAAGACTAATATCTTCTTCAAAAACCTGCACCACATGCAGGTTTTTTGTTTATCTGTAATATTTCGCTTTCAAATTCATTATATCTTTGATTGCATTTATTACGATGAAACAATCCGCACTGTTTTTATTTCTGTTGACCGGCCTCCTGCTTTGCAAAGCGCAGGACACTGTTTCGGTATATTTCGAAACCGGCAGTGCAAAAATAAACGATGCCATGGCTTTGAAATTAAACGCCATAGCTTCTTCATTCGATGTGTCGGAGCTCGATTCGGTACTCTTTGTTGGTCTGGCCGATTCAACGGGCGCTTCGGATTTCAATATCAAACTTTCCGAAAAGCGCGCCCGCGCAGTGGCCCGCTATTGCTCCAATATGATTCCCGCAACAATTCCGATAACCTGCATTGCACGCGGCGAAGCCAACAGTCAAATGCTCGATGACAGCCGGCGCGTCGATGTGATTCTGTATTTTCCGGCCGAAGCCGACACTGTTGTTGTGCGCGACACCACTGCTGTTGAGTCGCATTGCTATATGATCGACTATTTTCTGCTGCATCGTTGCAGTGTTACCGAAACGGCTAAAGGAAAGAAAAAACATACTTTGATTCAAACTTATTTTGATGTCAAAGACACCATCGATTATTACTCGGGCAGCCTGAATCCGAATGGTGACTTTGTTGCGAAAAAATTAAAATGGTCTGTGGTAAAACCTAAAAAAAATAAGCAAAGCGATGTCTATTATTCGGCCAAAATTCCTGTGGACGATTACAACCGCTTTCGCATATTTCAAATCAAGGAACCGCCCTGCGATTCGTGCAGCGAAGATTTTCCGCAGACAAAACAGGTACAAAACGAAACTACCTGTTTTCAGGTCGACCGCTTTCTGATGCAGAATCTGCAAATCCGCACCACGCCTTTCAAACCAACGAGTGTCGAAGTTCGTGTGCCGCGTGAACTGGTCAACCTGAATGAAAAATATTTTGTGGCCTGTTCTACCAGCGACGAAGTAAAATGGATCAGCAAAAAAGGCCGACGCAAAGCCAACTATCTGTATACAACACTCCCCGAATATTCATTGCGTGTAGCAAACATAACGCGCTATATGTTGTGTTGCGATTCGTATGCCGAACCCTCGCAGTGCGACAGTTCAATGATTTCGATCCATGGAGCCTCATTCTGCAATGACCTGATGTTTGATCTGGAAACCGGCTGCAACCTGCTGTCCGATTCTGCGCGGTTTTATCTCGGACTCGGCCTCAATAAATCGTTTATCCGGAGTCAGTTTTATCTGATGGCGGGACTGGATAACAATTACAATTTTTTTGGAACCCTGCGCTACAGGCAACATTTTTTACTCATGCCGCTTTCAACACTGAATCCGGTGTATGTGTGGCAAAGCCCGGGCAACGCGGCTTTTCCGTTGTTTTACAGCTTGTATGCAGGCTCGGAGTTAAGTCTGTTCGAAAACTCCGGTCACAAAAACCGCTTCGAGCAAAACTTTCATGCAGGGTTTTCAATTTGCAGCCTCGAAGACGCCATACTTCAATCACTCTATATTCAGGGCGGTGTTGCCTTTGATTATTCAGGCACGTTGGAACAAAAAATATTTCCATACCTGCAATGCGGCATTCAGATAAAACTGGTCAGCAGCAGATCAAAATAATTGCGGGTTTTAGTATTTTTCGGATTCAGAATGATTATATTTGTTTTGTTTAAAACAATCTCATGAAACCGACCATTTTTATTTGCTTATTTACTTTGTTTTCAGAATTTATGATAGCGCAACCTGAACAAAATATTCATGTCCGGATTCCGGACTCATGGCTGGAAAAAGTCCGCACTATGGATTACGAAAAATCGCCACGTGATTTGATCATTGAATTCGAGAAAACAGTTTTTCCGGATTCGGTTTTTAATTTCGATGACAATATGTATGGTTTTCTGAATCCGATGTTTGTCAATCTCGATCAGGAAGCCGGTGAAGAAATGATTGCCTTGTATGGCTGGACACCAAACACACCTGTAATGCTGGTGTTTGATCGGGATGAAGATGGATGGAAGCTTTTATATGCAGAAGCATTTTACATGCATTACCGGGAGCCGGAATTGTCGGTGGCAAATAATTTCGGACCTAATAAAACCTTTTATTTCAGGTGGCTGTACGACCGGGGCTCGGGTATTTATCGCGACTCGTATCATTTTTACAAACTCATTGACGGCGTGGTGTATCACAGTCTCGGCCTGGTGAATGAAGCCCGGCTATATGGATGGGGGCTTTTTCTGAATCAGGATGTATCGATGACATTTGATTTCGATGGATTAACCAGCGATAAAATATGGATTAACTATAATTATTCCTATTTTGCAGGGCCGGTT
>CAYSCE010000358.1:0-3251 GCA_964429475.1 uncultured Bacteroidaceae bacterium
GCTAAGCAGCAGGCTTTGTATAAAAAAACCATTGATGCCAGCGGAACTGTAACAGAGTCTGGACCCATCAATGATGTAAAGCTGAATCCCGGTGTTTATGTACTCGAAATCAGTGCTGCTCCCAATGCTAAAGCTACACTTGAATTACAGCTATTCAACAACTAAAATACTTTTGAAAACAAAATAAAAAAACCGGCTGATCGCCGGTTTTTTTATTTCATAACATATCTATGGGCCCTTTGCCTTCGCGGATGATTTCAACATCGTCGCCCGTACAATCAAGCACTGTTGAAGGCTCTATGCCGCCGGCACCACCGTCAACCACAAAGTCAACCTGGTTTTCATATTTTTCGTAAATCAATTCAGCATTGATCACATATTCCAGATAGTCATCCTCGTCCGAATGCAACGAGGTTGAAACCAGCGGATGCCCGAGCTCGGCAATAATCATCTGCAGAATTTTATTGTCAGGAACACGAAAACCAATGGTTTTTTTCTTGGTTTCGAAAATTGAAGGAACATTGCTGCTGGCGGGCAGAATGAAAGTATAAGGGCCTGGCAGCGCCTTCTTCATCATGCGGAAAACATGATTACTCAGTGGACGCGTAAATTCGCTCAGATTACTCAACCCATCTGTCAGCAACGAAAAATTGGCTTTCTCGGGTTTGATTCCTTTTAGTCGCGCAATGCGTTCAACCGCTTTATGCTGATACAAATCGCAACCCATCGCATACACCGTGTCGGTTGGAAAAATGCCAATACCGCCCTTGCGGATGATGTCGGCCACCTGCTTGATATACTTTTCCTGAGGATCGACGGGATGGATGGTGAATAACATTACTTCTGCGAATTTTTATAGTCTTCCATAAACTTCTCCAGACCAATATCGGTGAGCGGATGATGGAATAATTGCTCAATTGATTTGAAAGGGCAGGTAACCACGTCGGCACCAATTTCGGCACATTGTACAATATGCATCGGGTGACGCAGACTGGCAGCGAGAATCTGAGTCTTGTATTCCTGCGCATTGAAAATATTCACCATCTGACCGATGAGTGCTATTCCGTCGGCCGAAATATCATCGAGGCGCCCAACAAAAGGCGATACATATGTGGCGCCCGCTTTGGCTGCGAGAATCGACTGTCCGGCACTGAATACCAGCGTACAGTTTGTTTTGATGCCCTGTTCCGAAAGGTGCTTTACAGCTTTGATTCCGTCTTTGGTCATCGGAACTTTAACCACTATATTTTTATGCAGCGAGGCGAGAATCTCAGCTTCGCGCATCATACCATCAAAATCAAGCGCAATCACTTCGGCACTGACATCGCCATCAACGATATTGCAGATATCGACATAATGTTTCAGAATATTGTTCTGACCTTTGATGCCTTCTTTGGCCATGAGACTGGGATTGGTGGTTACACCATCGAGAATTCCCCAGTTCTGAGCGGTTTCGATTTCTTTTAAATTCGCGGTGTCAATGAAGAACTTCATGATTCAATTTGAAAATTTGGTGATTTGAAAATTAAAAGGAACTTTTATCTTGTGCCTTCACTTTCTTTTATCTTGCGACTTTTATCTTTTGTCTTTTATTCAGTTTCCGGATGCAAAAAATAAAAAATGGGTAAGTTACCTGCATCACACCGCTACAACCACTTACCCTTGCTTCCTTCCGAACCTGGGGGAGTTCGCGGGAGCTGGTTGTACAGGACTTACCCGCTGCAAAATTAATCATTCTGGCGAAATACGAAAAGAAATTTTTCAAGAAAAAAGCGTTTATTTGCAAATCGGTTCTATGTATCACTAAATCAGGACTCATGAAATTGTCAATATTACTATTATCGGTGTTTCTTCTTGTCGGACCTGTTGCATTGCTGGCGCAGGAAAAATTTACGGTGTATGAAAAAAGTTCTGCTGAAGCACAAAAGCAGTGGGATGCCTTTTTACAATCGGAATCAAAGACTCCGCGCACCATGATGGCACTTAGCATCAATGACAGTCCGTATGACAAATCGCTTGCATATTTGATGCAGGCTATGCAATGTCCGCAACCCGATTCAGTAATTTATTATGTGAATCAATCGGTCATGGAAGTGCGCAATCAGCTTGATACCAACCGTTTTGAGCTGCCATTGACTTTACAAAATGCTTTGTCGAAGAATCTGTCCGGCGGGCGGGGTCAGCTGCTGGATGGTTTGATGCAGCTGTATTATATGGCGCCATGGCAGTGTACTTATTTTATTCAGGAGAAAGAGGAATTGAGCAAATTGAACAAGGATGAACAGATGTTTGCATTTGCGCTGCTGAACCGGGCTTTGCTGTATTCCGAAGTTTTGAATAAGCCCGATCGCGCGCTGCCACTTATCGACAACGCTATTGCCATCTGGACAAAGCTAGGCAACAACGCACAGCTGGCCAATAACATCAAAGCCAGAGGTGTTGCAAACATGCGCATGAGAAAATTTACCGAAGCCGGAAGAGAAATCAAAGAAGCCATGGGTTTGTTTGCGCGCAACGATCTGACTTACGGAGTAACCTCGTGTCAGCTCGATCTGGTGCTGCTTTACGCAAAGGCCGGCGAACCCGATTCGATGAAAAAGTACGATCAGCTTTGCCGCCCTGAATTCGAATCCGGCGACACCATGCGTTTGTTTGTGCTCAACACCAATCGCCTGGCGGCTTTTCAGACAGCCAATCAATACAGCATCCGCGACATTGCCAAACAGAATGCGGATTTGTTGTTCAGCGCCAAATTTCATCCGGCTATGGTGATTGAGTTTTATAAGACTGCGCTCAGAGCATTCAAATTTTTTGGAGAAACAGCCTTGTTTAAAACCTACACAAAAGAATACGAAAGCCTGATGGCGGAATTGATCAGACAGGGATATTGGCCGGGGCTGTTTTGATTGGCATAAGGCACTACGCACAGCGTCCCGCTCCGCCGCGGCGGACGTCGGGATAAACTCCGGGCGCAACGCCTGATTCCTGACGCCTGATGCACAACGCACAATGTCCGGTGGTATAGGAAGCATCGCTCTCACACTGATTCTCGCTCTGTCCGCCGCGGCGGATATTTAGTGATTTACAATTCACCTCTTCTTTCGACATTCCTTGCCTGCCTGGCCGGTTTAACTGCAACTGGCAGTCAGACAGGTTCATAAACGTTTATCCCAAATGACCATAGTTAGTACCTTTGAAAGGGACTACGGGCGTAGTCCAATAATAATAGCCCGATGCCCTTTAGGGCTGCG
>CAYSCE010000359.1:0-3241 GCA_964429475.1 uncultured Bacteroidaceae bacterium
AGCCACAGGCGATTCGGCCTTTGTAAAAAACAAACTGCCGGCATTGCTGAACGATTGGGCTGATGCGGGTTCGGACCGACTTGAAATTGTTCGCTACTACTTCAGCGACTCGCTGAAAACCGGATCCAAAGCCGATTACGCTGGACTACTCACCAATATTGGAGAAGCTTTAAGTGAAATCCGCACGCGCTATATCAACAAAAATCTGATTGGCGTCGTGCTGGTTTCCGATGGCATTTATAATACAGGTGTTAGCCCGCTGTCGGCTGCTGAACAAATCCAGGTGCCGGTTTTCACGGTTCCTGTTGGTGATACTGCTGCCCATACCGATGCGGCTATTTCGTCGCTGACAGGTAACCGCGAAGTGCTTTTCAATAATTATTTTCCCATCGAATTTTCGGTGCTGGCACAACAGGCTCGTGGTCAGAAAATGACGCTGAAAGTGACGCACAACAACAAGGAAATTCAAAATCAGCTCATCGATATTCAGGGAAATGAATTCTCGCGCGTGTTCAATCTGAAAGGATTTGCTACCGAAAAAGGTCTCAACAAAATTGTTGTGTCTCTTTCGGTTTTGCAGGGCGAAAAAAATATTGCCAACAACACACGCGTATTTTATTTCAATGTGGTGGACGATGTAAAGAAAGTCCTGATTGTGGCTTCAGCACCGCATCCCGACATCCGCGCCATCCGCACGACACTCGAAACCAATTTGAATTATACTGTAAAAACAGTAATCGGCGAAGCTGCTGCCGGCGATATTTCAGGATATGATTTATTGATTCTGCATCAGATTCCGGCTTCCGGAACGCGCAACAGCGCACTCATCAGCAAAGCAAAGGAAACGCGTGTTCCTGTCTGGATTATTACCGGAGCGAACACGAATTATGCAGCGCTGAATACACTGAATGCCGGAGTGACAATACGCACAAAGTCAGGCACAGCCAGCGAAGCCACCGGTGTGCTGAATGAAAATTTCAGTTTGTTTACCTTGCCGCAACAGGAAGCCGGTTTTGTAAAATCCATGCCGCCACTGCTGGCGCCATTTGGCGATTACACCATGGCCGCCGGTACCGAAGCACTGGTGTTTCAGAAAATCGGAAGCGTGATTTCATCGCAGCCACTTTTGTGCATGAGTCAGGTCAACAGCCAGCGCTGGGCCTTTCTGCTCGGCGAAGGATTGTGGAAATGGAAAATGTACGACTTCCAGCGCAATAAATCGTTTGAATTATTTGATTCATTTATTTCACGCATTGCGCAATTCCTTTGTCAAAACAGCGACCGGAGCCGTTTTCGCGTGATTTACGAACCAACACATTCCGAAACAGAACCGGTACGCTTTGGTGCAGAATTGTTCAATCAGAATTTTGAACTCATCAATAATGTGCCGGTGGAACTTGTGCTGAAAGATGCATCAGGAAAGACTTTCAACTATTCGTTTATTGAAGATGGCTCAGGCTACTCGCTCAATTGCGGAAAACTAAAACCGGGCGAATACTCCTTTACAGCAACGGTAAAAAGCAAATTATATCCGTATGCACAAAGTGGGAAAATAACGGTAGACAGCTTCAATCCTGAGCTTGCCAACACCCGCGCCGATTTCAACATGATGAAACTGCTGGCACACCAAACCGGCGGTCGTGTAATAAATCCTGAAAATCTCGATGACATTTTTGCATTCCTCGAAAAAGAAAACCGCATTCAGACAACCTATTTCCGCGAAAACAAATACATCGATCTGCTCGAATGGACCTGGCTGCTGATCATACTTATCGCACTGGTTACTACCGAATGGATCATCCGGAAACGCGAAGGATATTATTAGTAGTCAGTTGTGAGTGGTCAGTTGTGAGTTTTATTCTCACTTATAACTTATAACTCATAACTTATAACTGGCTACTGACTACTGGCTACTGACTACTGACAACTGTATGAAATCTCACTCCATCATCCCCATATTCCTGCCCGAGCTTGGTTGCCCGAAGCAATGTGTTTTCTGTAACCAGCGACATATCAGCGGGCAGCCAGCAGTGCCGGATTCAGCGGATGTTGAGGACATAATAGATCGACATATTTCATCATTGGCAGGTCGCAACATACAAACAGAAATTGCATTTTTCGGTGGTTCATTTACCGCACTGGATGTCGGTTTGCAGGAGCAATATCTGAAAATAGCTCAACCATATCTGCAGAAAAATATCATCAGCACCATTCGTATCAGCACGCGGCCCGACGCCATCACGGACGAAAAACTTATTTTGCTGAAACAATACGGTGTTTCCATTATTGAGCTCGGTGTTCAGTCGCTCAACGATGATGTCTTGCGCCTCTCTGGACGCGGATATTCAGCCACGATGGTATACGACGCTGCCGAAAAAATCAACGCATATGGCTTCACACTCGGTATGCAGATGATGATCGGTTTGCCCGGCGACACACACGATCAGGCCGTTTTTACTGCCAAAGAAATCATCCGTTGCGGTGCCAAAGGAACGCGCATCTATCCCCTGCTCGTCTTCCGCGACACAGATCTGGAGCGGCTTTACAACATTGGTGAATACACGCCGCTTTCGGTCGAAGAAGCCATTGAACAATCGGCCGATTTGCTGGAACTCTTTCTGCAGGCCGGCGTTCAGGTATATAAAATCGGACTGCATCCTTCCGGATTTCTCGACAACGGCACATTGCTGGCCGGCCCGTGGATTCCGGATTTCCGGCAACATGTACAGGCACGCGTGTGGCAGCGGAAATTCGAAAAACAGATTTCATCGGATCATTCCATCAAAGGATTTGTTGTGCATCCGTCCGACATCAATTCGGCTGTTGGTCCCAATCGATGCAATGCTCATTATTTCAATGAAAAAGGAGTACCTTTACTTTTTCGGACAGACCCGCTCATAAACAAAGGAGATTTTTATGCATTTTATTCTTGATTACCGGGCATCAGCCATCGTTGAAAATCTCCGGACATACGGCGAAATCACGCTGTTCGATGCAGGAAATATTGTGTATCCGGCCATCAGCGGGCATCCGGATATTTTTGTGGCGCACATTCACAATCAATGGATTCTGGCTCCCAATGCGCCTTCTGACATTACTGCACTATTCAATGAATTGCAGATTCCATTCATTCAGGGTAATAAAAAAATCGGATTCCGTTATCCCGACACCGCATTGTACAACGTTTTCTGCGACGATGAAATCGCAGTCGTGAGCAAACATACCGATGAATCAATTCTGT
>CAYSCE010000360.1:0-3236 GCA_964429475.1 uncultured Bacteroidaceae bacterium
CATCGGTGCTGGTATGCGGATTGAGCACCACGCCTGCCTTGGCGCCCAGTTCTTTAATCTGGTGGATGGTGCGGTTGAGATGAATGGCGCCTTCGAAATGAATGCTGAGATATTGAGCTCCGGCCTTGATAAATTGTTCAATATAGCGCTCGGGCTGGGTGATCATAAGATGCACATCGAGGGGCTTTTTTGCGATGGAGGCTACAGCTTCCAGCACCGGAAATCCGAATGAAATATTGGGTACAAAAACGCCGTCCATAATATCCACATGAATCCAGTCAGCTTCGCTGCGGTTAAGCATTTCGATGTCTTTTCCGAGGTTCAGAAAATCGGCCGACAGGATGGAGGGAGCAACTTTGGGCGACATAATTTTTTTTACAAAGATAATAAAAAGCAATATGAGCGTTTTTCACAATGTGTACGTGCATAATCAAATAAAACAAAATATATTTGAACGATCGGACAGGTTGAAGTGTATTATCTTCTGAATCAAAATCAGAACTATGAAAAAACTAATGTTGGCAATAGCCGTTTTAATTTACGGATTCTCAGGTCTGGCGCAGAAACCGGAGAAAATTGTATCGTTTGTAATTGAACCTCACGAATGCAGCTGGTATCAGACTCAGGCAGGCTTATGGAAAAAGGAAACGCTGAAAAATAAAAAGAATGCAACAGCCTGGATGTATTATTATCTCGCAACGCGATACGAACATATTATGTGTGGAGAGCCGCAGTATTCGCTCGATGAAGAGGATTACAAGCTGTTTAATGAAATCCTTGCTGACATGGAAAAAAGCGTTGGCAGCTCGTATGAATATAATTATCTGATGTATTACAACAGTGGCTATAATCCGGAGAACAGCAAATATCTTCTTAAAGCATATGAAATTGATCCTGACCGGCGGGAGATTTATCCGGACCTGATTGTTTATTACGAAACGAACGGGAAATATGCGGACAAGGAAAAAGTATTGATACATCAGCAGAAAATTGCCCCCTCATCGCCTGGAATGATGGCGTGGAATTACAATGCGCTGGCGACACTCGAAAAAAATGCAATTGTGCTGACCGGTGGCGACAACGATACTTATCAGAAATGGACTTTGCAGGCGGTTTACAATATCAGACCCGATGTACGTGTGATCAATACCAGTCTGATCATGATAGAATCGTACCGCAACAGGCTTTTTGCAGAAACGGGTATTGCACCTTTTTCAACAGCCGTTGACTCATCCAATTACCAGACTTACACGCAGCTTATTGTTGAACATATATGCCGCAACAGTGGCACAAGGCCGGTATACATCTGTAATTCGGTTCCGGAGGAACACTATGCATCATTGAAGGATAGTTTATATCTGGAGGGCATTGTGTATAAATACAGTCCTGAACGGTACGACAATATTGCAGTTATCCGAAGGAACTATGAACAGATCATGTTGCTGGATTATATTGTTGCTCCGATCTCGGCCGATGTTTCCAGGGCTATCGTTGTCAATTCAAATCTGAATTATATTTCTGCATTCATTCAGCTGTACGACCATTACAGGTTGTGTGGTGAACAGGATAAAGCTGTGCAGCTGGCATCCATCCTTGAAAAGATTGTTACAGCATCGGACAATGCTGAGTATCGGAAATACGTGGAAGATTATCTGAAAGAAAATAAAGATGCAGGCAGAGAGTAGGCATGCGGCAACTTTGGTTGGTTCCGGCGACAACGAGCTCATGAAGCGTGTTGCCGGAGCCGATCAGGCTGCATTTACCGAACTGTATAACCGATGGGCCGGCAAGATCCGATATTTTTTTCTTCGCCTGTACGGTTATGATTACGATACTGCGGATGACCGCACGCAAGATACGTTTCTGAAAGTACTTGAACATGCAAAAAAGTTTGATGCTGATCAAAACTTTTCACCATGGTTGTATGCCATTGCCTGCAATCTGTACAAAAACGACATGCGACGTCGTAAACTTGATCAGCATTTCCGTGAAACTGCCATTACTGAAACATCAGTAGAAATGCCGGCTGCAGACCGTAAGATGGAAATACAGTCTTCAGTAAAGCTGGTTCATCAATATCTCGAAAAGCTCGACCCTGAAGTGAAAACAATATTTCTTCTGCGGCATGCAGGAGAGCTTACTATCCCGGAAATTGCGCGTGCAACCGGTTGTCCCGAAGGAACCGTAAAGTCGCGTTTGTTTTATGCCATGAAAAAAATGTCGGAAAACCTGCAACCACACACAATAAACGAATGGATATGAAAAGTGCTGATTTGTTTGAGGATTTTGAAAAACTGCTATTAAGCAAAGAATACGAGCAGCTGAATGAAGCTGAAAGAAATATTATTTTCATGTACTGCTCCGGTCCGCAGGAATACAGTGCCATGCGTTTGTTGATGCAGCAAAGCCAAACAATGGCAGCAGAGAGCAATACCATGACTCCGCCATCCGGTGGCGCAGAACAGGTTTGGGCACGCTCTGTCATGCAAAATAACATCAACGAAAAACCGCATGGGCTCAACCGGTCAATATCCATCTGGTGGGCTGCAGGACTGGCAGCTGCGCTGATTCTGTCGTGGCTGATCAGGTTCCCGGCTTTCACTCAGAAAGAGGTTCCAATGCTTATTCCGGATGTTTCTCCTCGTTTGATCACTGAGGTAAAAACCGACACGGTGATCAAAGAAGTTCCGGTATATATTCATCCCGAAACACAGGCTGACACTTGTATACCTGAATCGTCAAACGACGTTGTTTCTTATGGCGGTATGGTGTATGTGCAACCGGTCAGTTCGGTCGATGAGAACAAAATTCAGCGGCAGGGAACCAATGCGAGCGAAATGGGCGATCTGGCTAAAATGCAGGTTACCGTGTACTGATGCTTTTTTGAAGCATTGATTATACAATCACAATTCCGCCTGCATCAACAGCCTCAGATTTACCAAGAAAAATAATTTCCTTGTTTTGTCGATTGGCGATTTCGGCCAGCAGCCTTGCATATGAGCTGCCCCGCGAGCCGGTGAAAAACACTTTGTCTTCGGACTGTCCGAGTGTGCCGCCGATGAATCCGTTCGGGACTCCCGGAAGCGTGATTTTGTCGGGCTTTACAAAATGAATGATTTTGTTTTTTTCTTTTAACTCTTTTTCTATTCCGGCATCGGATGTTATAAACTCGCTCCCTATGCGGGCCAGATTGCAGGCAATGTATCCTTGTTTTACAGAAATAATATCTGCAGATT
>CAYSCE010000361.1:0-3195 GCA_964429475.1 uncultured Bacteroidaceae bacterium
TCTGAACACGGAAAAGGAACTCAATGAGCGTATCCGTCACGGTCAACGAAACATGATTTTTTATTTTGTAATTGCTTTGATCGTGTTATTATTGATTTCCATCGGCAATCTGAAAAAAATGCAGTTCCGCTTGTTCCTTTTCAGGGAATATATGCTCGAAATTATGCCATTGCCGGCATTCTTCCTGGCTTTCGAAGTGTATTTTTTTATTCTTCTGAACCTGTTAAACAATGCATTTATTAATCAGATTTCCGGTTTGCAATTGCATTTACATATAGCTGCACTTGCTGCAATTCCTTCGATTATAATAACACTTGCATTGGTAAAACTGCCGGCGATCTGGTCGGTTTCGCCCGAAAAAAACAAATCGTTTTCAACGGTTGCATTTATTACAATCATACTGCTTAATATTCTGGTTCTTGCCTATTATCTGTCTTTTGGTATTATCGGCTGGCAGGTGTTCGATATGTTGAACATTGTTTTCACTTACACTGGACTAACTGTGGTTCCATTGTTTTTTATGGTGATTTACATCGAAAAAGTGCTGTTGCGGAAGCATATTCATGAAGCCGGTATGATGAATACCCGAATCAGGAAAAGTGTGAATCATGCTAACGCCAGTACACAGACAATCCGCATCGAATCTGATAAATCAAAAGATGTATTCGAAAGTTCTGTTTCAAATTTGTTATTGGTGGAAGGACAAAGCAACTATACCAAATTTTATTTTATTGAAAAAGGTTCGCTGAAAACCGTGTTGCTGCTGATGACTTTAAAGCAGGCTGAAAGCCAGTTGCAGAGCTATAAAGAATTTATTCGCTGTCATAAGTCAAACATTGTGAACATAAGCAGGGTCGCCAATGTAAAAGGAAACTCGCACGGATACAAGCTTTCAGTGCCTCCAATTGAAGAACCTGTGACGGTTTCGAAAAGTTATATCAACGAATTCAACGAAGCGTTCAATCGCTTTGCGGCTGGCAATGCGCCTTTGGAAGGTCAATAAAAAAGGCTTTGACTCAAATGAATCAAAGCCTTTCTGAAGCGTGCAAAAAATTTATTTGTACTCAATATTTTTGCGTGCTGTGATTTTTTCGCAATAGTGGCAGCGCAGTTTCAGATCTTCTTTATCAATCACGTAGAAGCGTGTGGTTACAGCTTCTTTATTGGTGATGCATTTCGGATTGAAACATTTTACCATTTTATGCACTTCGTCGGGAATATGCACCTTGATTTTGCTTTTGACTTCGTAGTCACGGATTTCAATTACCGTGGCAGTAGGAGCAATCAGTCCAAGCTTATCAATTTCTTCCTGATCGAAAAAATGATTGGCTACTTTTATAATGCCTTTGCGGCCCATTTTCTGGCTTTCGAGATTGGCACCCATGTATATCTGTTCGGTGCAGTCTTCGAGTCCGAGAATGCTCAAAACGCGCTGTACAACGCCCTGCGGGATGTGGTCAATGACGGTTCCGTTTTCAAGGGCTTTTACCTGTAATGAATGATTATCGCTTTTTGTCATGGTGTTTCCTCCTTATACGTTTAATCCTAACATGTGTGCAATCAGTGCTTCGCGCACAAACATTCCGTTCTGTGCCTGTTTGAAATAATAGGCCTGCGGACTGTCATCAACATCAAGTGCAATCTCATTTACTCTTGGCAGTGGGTGCAGCACTTTCATTCCGGGCTTGGCGTTGTTGAGCAGCTCACGGGTAAGCACATAACTGTTTTTCACTTTTTCGTATTCCATCGGATCCGAGAAGCGTTCGGCCTGAATGCGGGTCATGTAAATAATGTCACTCAATGGAATAGCTTCGTTCAGATCGGTGTATTGATGATACGGAAGTTTTTTGTCCTTGATGTGAATTTTTACTGCGCTCGGCAGTTTGAGCTCTTCGGGCGAAACCAGGTGGAATGTGGTGTTGAACATGGTCATGGCGATGCTGAGACTGTGTACGGTACGACCGTATTTGAGGTCACCGACAAAGGTCATGTTCAGATTGTCGAGGGTGTGTTGGGTTTGCAGAATGGTATACAGATCGAGCAAACATTGGGTTGGATGCTGGTTGGCACCATCGCCGGCGTTGATGATGGGACAGGTGGCCACTTCGCTGGCGTAGCGTGCGCTGCCTTCGACGGGGTGGCGCATGACAATCAGGTCGGCGTATTGATTCACGGTCTGAATGGTGTCTTTCAGCGATTCACCTTTTTGTGTACTGCTGCTCGATGCATCGGAAAAACCGACGACACGGCCGCCCATGCGGTTGATCGCTGCTTCGAAACTCAGACGGGTACGGGTAGAGGGTTCAAAAAACAGAACACCTACTACCACACCGTCGAGAATACGGCGGTTGGGGTTTTCTTCAAATTTTTTGGCCAGCTCAAGGATTTCCAGAATTTCCTCCTTGGAGTAGTCATTGATCGATACCAGACTTTTTCTCTTCATAGATTTGTGTTTATTGTTTTATTTTTTTGGTTGGCAAAGTCAAAAAAAAAGCGACTTAAAAAAGTCGCTTTTCGAAACAATTATTTTTTCAAATTGTGTTTGGCAATGAAGTCGTCAAGAATTTCTTCGAGATCGGGGTGACCGATTTCCTGAAGTTCGTAGCCAACTTTAACAGTGGGCTGGTTAATCTTAACGATGCGGTTCAGATCGATCGGGGTTGCAATCACAACTGCGTCACAAGGAACTTTTGCGATGGTAGCCTCGAGGTCTTTCACCTGCTGGTCACCGTATCCCATAGCCGGCAGCAATACGCCGATGTTCGGGTAAATACGGAAAGTTTCAGCCAGTTTACCTACTGCGAATTCGCGTGGGTCAACGAGTTCAGCTGCGCCAAATTTCTGGGCTGCAACTGTACCGGCACCGATTTTCATTTCACCGTGGGTGAGTGTCGGACCGTCTTCAACAACCAATACGCGTTTACCTTTAATAAGCTCAGGTTTGTCAACGGTCAGATATGAAGCACCGTCAACGATTTTGGCGTTCGGGTTGATGCGGAGCAGGTTGGCACGAACTGCATTGATGTTTTCGAGCGAAGCGCTGTCGATTTTATTGATCACAATAACGTCTGACATGCGGGCAACTACTTCACCAGGATAGTAGCTAACTTCAGCACCCGGGCGGAGGGGATCAGCCACACCAACCATCAGGTCTGGTTTGTAGAAGGGGAAGTCGTTGTTACCACCGTCCCAGAG
>CAYSCE010000362.1:0-3183 GCA_964429475.1 uncultured Bacteroidaceae bacterium
TGATAGCCGATATGGCCAAATTTGCCAAATACAAACCCGAGCCCGGACAGTTTGAACTTTCCATTGAAGAGGCTATTGAATTTGTGCAGCAAACCCGCCCCGTTGAAATAAATACCGAAAGTCATGGAATGGATGCGTGATCTTTCTTTTGCAAATCCCTGGGCCTTTTTGTTGCTCGCGCTCCTGCCCCTGATGGCGTGGTGGTATATCCGCAATTTCCGCCGGTCGCAGCATTCGCTCAATGTGCCTTCGCTGCAGGCTATTGAACGGGTTCCGAAATCATTCCGTGAAAGAATGATTCATGTACTCCCGGTACTCAGACTTATTTCCGTTGCGCTCATCATTTTAGCCATTGCGCGACCGCAATCGTATTTTGTAAAAGACAATTACAACATCGAGGGCATTGATATCATGCTGGTAAATGATATTTCGGGCAGTATGCTGGCCGAAGACCTGAGGCCCAACCGCCTCGATGCCGCAAAAAATGTGGCAGCTGAATTTATCAACAGCCGTCCCAATGACCGGATTGGACTGGTAGCTTTCAGCGGATCAGCTTTTACACAATGTCCGCTCACCGCCGACCATTCCATTTTATCTGAACTGCTGAAGCAAATTCAGAATGGTATTGTAAACGACGGAACAGCCATCGGCGACGCGGTGGGCATTGCTGCCGACCGGCTCCGAAGCAGTAAAGCGTCCAGTAAAGTTATCATTCTGCTTACGGACGGCATCAATAACAGTGGTTTTGTTGACCCACTCAACGCCGCATCCATAGCCAAATTATATGGAATACGTGTTTATACGGTCGGCGTTGGAACCATGGGAAAAGCCCCTTATCCGGTCAACAGTGTTTTCGGTAAGACCTATGATTACGTCGAGAATCAGCTCGACGAAGCATTGTTGAGGGAAATGTCGGACATGACCGGTGGTAAATATTTCAGGGCAACCGATAACCAGTCTCTGATCAATATTTACAAAGAGATAGACCAGATGGAAAAAACGCTGATTCAGGTTGCCCGTATGTCGAACAAACACGATCTGTTTTTTTATCCTGTGTTGCTGGCTTTGCTGTTGCTAACCTGTGAAATGCTGCTTCGTTACACACTCCTGAAAACATTACCATAAAGCTATGTACAGATTTGAACATCCCGAATATATTTGGTGGCTGGCAACAATACTGATTGCCACCGGGATTTTTCTGCTGTACTTCCGCAGCAGAAACAAATATCTCGGCACCCATTTTACCGCGCAGAACCTCCGCTTAACGATTCCCGATTATTCCGCATTCAAAACGCTGACGAAATTTATTTTGCTTGCGGTCGTCGCTGCATTGCTCATTTTTACGATGGCCAATCCACTGTCGGGTAAAAAAGTTGATAAACAAACCACATCAAAAGGCAGCGATATTCAGTTTGTGGTGGATGTCAGCAATTCGATGATGTGCGAAGACATTAAACCAAACCGGCTTACAAAGCTGAAACAGATTATGCTGGGAATTGTTGACCGGCTTGGATCGGATCGCACCGGATTGATTGTCTTTGCCGGCGAAGCCTTTGTGCAATTGCCCATGACCATTGATCAAACGGCTGCCAATATGTTTATCCGCAATTTATCGACGGACCTCGTCGGCCGCCAGGGCACATCGGTTGAGCAGGCATTGCAGACTGCCATTGCCAGCATTGAAAACAGCAAAGCCAAGTATCCGAATATTGTACTCATCAGCGACGGTGAAAATCTGGAAGGAAATACGGACCAGTTGATAGAGGAATTAAAAGACCGTAAAATACCCGTTCATACCATTGCCATAGGGACCGAATCCGGAGGACCGATTCCGGTTTATCACGGAATGGTCAGAACCGATTATAAAAAAGACAGCGAAGGAAATGTAGTTGTTACAAAACCGGACGAGAATTTCCTGAAACAACTTTCAGCCGAAACCGGTGGCATTTTTATCGGCACCAAAGACCTGGGAAATGCCGCCGAGAGCATCGTTGATGAATTGAACAATGCTGAAAAGGAAGAAAAAAGAGCATTGAATTTTTCCGATTTCAATTCACTATATCTGTGGTTCCTGGTGCCGTCGCTGATATTATTGATTCTTGAATTTTTCCTGCTGGATAAACGCATGAAATGGCAGGATTTGTTTCGCAGATTTATTGAAAGGAGGTCGTTGTGAGAAAAATATTTCTGACCATGTTTCTATTGCTTGCTGTGGTGACCGGATATAGCCAGAGCGCAGCAGATCTGATACTCGAAGGCAATAAATATTATCGGGAAGGCGATTATAAAAAAGCTGAATCAACGTACAGAAAAAGCGTCGAGAAAAATTCAAAATACGATTATCAGGCCCGCTATAATCTCGCCAACAGCCTCTTTATGCTAAAGGATTACGAAGGTGCACGAAATATCTATGCTTCGCTTTTGCAAAAAAACACCGATAAATCTGCACAAAACAAATTGTATCACAATATCGGGAATACCTATCTGATGGAAAAAAAATATCAGGAAAGTATTGCCGCCTATAAAAATGCATTGAAGAACAATCCGAATGACGAAGACGCGCGGTACAACCTTTCCTATGCATTGAAAAAACTGCAGCAACAACAGCAGAACCAAAACAACAAAAACAATAAGGATCAGAACAAAGACCAGAATAAAGATAAAGATCAGAATAAGGACAACAACAAAGACCAGAACAAAGACGACCAGAAAAAGGACCAGAACAAAGATCAGCAGAACAAACCCGACCAGCAGAAAAATCAGAAAAACGAATTGAATCAGCAACAGGCCGAGCAAATGCTGAAAGCTTTACAAAACAAGGAAAAGCAGACGCAGCGCGAAATTCATGCGAATCCGGCAAAGTCGGGAGATGAAAAAAAGGGAACAGGGGCAGGATACAAAGATTGGTAAACTATGAAGTCATTACTTTTTTTTACAAGTGTTTTTCTTTCCCTTCTGGCCGGCGCACAGATTAAATTCACTGCATCGGCCAGCCACAGTTCGGTGCCGCTTGGCACTAAATTCAGCGTCACTTTTACATTGTCGGGTGGTTCGGCTGATCAATTCACTCAGCCAACATTCGAAAATTTTAAGGTTCGTTCACAGACTTCATCAAGTGGCAGTGGCGGTATGACTGTCATTCATAACGGGAAAGTGGTGCAGAACGGTCAGGGTTCGTCCAGC
>CAYSCE010000363.1:0-3173 GCA_964429475.1 uncultured Bacteroidaceae bacterium
GGGGATACGTCCGCCAGCTGGCGGACACTCAGGATGACAGCGGGGCTCAGCGTGAGAGCAGCTTTTGAGTCATTTTATTTCTGGTTGCAAAACGTGTTTTGCTGGTGGTCTCAGGATGACAGGAGCAGGTCGCCGTGGCGGGAATGGAGTATTATGTTTGCACCAGCTCACCCCTCATGATGATACGGCTGATTGCGCAGAATGGTCATAGCGCGGTAAATCTGTTCGGCCAAAATCAGCCGCACCAGCTGATGCGGAAAAGTAAGCTTTGAAAGCGACCATATTTCGTTAGCCCGCTTGCGGAGCGGTTCTCCGGCACCCCAAGCGCCCGCAATCACAAATACAATCCGGGCAGGACTTTTATCCATGCACTTTTTCAGCGCTCCGGCAAATGAAACACTGCTGTGATGAGTCCCTTTTTCATCCAACAGAATAACATAGTCATCTGTTTTAAGCAACTTTAACACTTTTTCGCTTTCTTCGGCCACCATGCGGACAGTATCGGCCACATGCTTCACATCGGTTGTTTCCAACAACTCCCAGGCATTGTAATTGCGGATACGGGCGCTGTAAAAGTCAACGCCTTCAGCAACAAACGAAACGCGGGTTTTCCCGACAGACAACAAAGCTAATTTCATAACAGGTGGTTTAACGGTCAAAAGTTGTATCTTTGGCTTAAATTTTGAAAGAGGCCAACCAAAATACAAAATAATGAAATATTTTTTCATTCTGATATTGGGATTAGTCAGCTTAACTGCATATCCGGCACAGAAAGACCTGCCGGATATTCCGTCTTTCAACGAAATCAACGATAAAATCACCGACGCCATCCGCTCGGGCAACGCTTCGGCACTGGCCGAATGCTTTGCACCCACTATTCAGCTGAGTGTTCCGGGCAAAAAAGGCGATTTCAGCCGCACCCAGGCTGAAATTATTCTGCGTGATTTTTTCTCCAACTATCCCCCCTCCTCTTTCACTGTTAATTCCGAAGGCAAATCTTCGGGATCGAATTTTTATGTTTTGGGCGCTTACGTATCCGGCTCAGTTACCTTTAAGGTTTATTACGTCATTCAGCGCTCCGACAGCGAAATTACACTTCATATTTTAAAATTTGAAATTCAGTAACATGCACAGCGGGCTTACGATTGAACAGATCATTGAATACGCATTACAGGAAGACATTGGAGATGGCGATCACACAACTTTAAGCACCGTTCCCCCCGAAAAGCGGGGTAAAATGGCTTTATTTGTAAAAGAAGCAGGCGTGCTGGCCGGTGTGAATCTCGCCCGACAAATATTTCACCATTTTAATCCGGATATTTCCATGCAGATTATTCTGCAGGACGGAAGTGCCATTAAAAAAGGCGACATTGCTTTTCTGGTGGAAGGACCGGTTCAAAGTCTGCTGACCTGCGAACGTCTGGTGTTGAATTTTATGCAGCGACTGAGTGGCATTGCCACACAAACCAGCAAAATGGTTCAGTTGCTCGAAGGCACCAATACCCGCATTCTCGACACCCGCAAAACAACGCCGTTGCTGCGCGAACTCGAAAAAATGGCCGTGCGCATCGGTGGTGGTCACAATCATCGGTTTGGCTTGTTCGATATGATTCTCATTAAAGACAATCACGTTGATTTTGCCGGTGGCATCACCCAGGCACTGAATCAGACACGCAAATATCTGGACGATAAAAAGCTCGATCTTGAAATCGAAATCGAGGTCCGCAATATGGAAGAGTTGGAAGAAGCACTGAATTGCGGCATTGCCAGCCGTGTTTTAATTGATAATTTTCCGCCCGAAAAAATGAAGGAAGCGGTCGCTTTTGTGAATGGCCGCGTGAAAACTGAGGCCAGTGGCGGCATTACGTTGGATAATCTGAGACAGTATGCCGAAACCGGTGTCGATTTTATTTCATCGGGCGCGCTGACACACCACATTAAAAGTCTTGATTTAAGTCTTAAAGCGCTCGATTAACCCGTGAAAAAGTATTTCCGCTTTAAAAATATGCCTGTATACAACCGGATGGTTGAATATTCGCAAACGCATATTTTTCCGGGAAGCAACGGCAAAACCATTTATTCGGTATTGCATATCATGGCCATGGGATTTCAGAATTCAGTGTTGGCCATGCGCGCATCGGCGCTCGCATTTAAATTTATGATGGCCGCCATTCCGGCGTTGATTCTCATCAATACAGCTTTACCATTGCTGTTGCCCGACGAAAGCAAATCAATACTGATGACCATATTGGGAACATTTCTGCCGTCGCAGATTTTTCAATCCATTGCCAAGCCTGTATCGGAAACAGCATCGGGCTTTGCCGGCAGTGTGATTTCGATTACGGCATTTACAACGTTATATTTTGCGGTGAATGGGATGAGAGCAAGTATTGTCATTTTCAACAACTCCTATCATATCCGCGAAAACCGGCCTCTGCTGCGGCAATACGGCATTGCCCTGCTCATGGTTTTTATATTGTTTTTGCTGGCATTGGTTTCTATTCCGGTGTTTTTTCTGAATCAGAAAGTCATTGGCTGGCTGATGATGAATGAGCTGCTGCCTGCATTCTGGACAACCAGTCTGGTTTTTCTGGTGAAATATGCATTGTTTTTTATTTTCATTCTGGCCATTCTTTCCGCCTTGTATTTTCTGGCGCCGGCACGCAAACACCGGTTTCATCTGTTCAGTCCGGGAAGTATCATGGCTTCGCTGTGCTGCATCATTGCCTCGCTCGGATTCGATGCATTCATCAGTACCTTCAACAAATACGATCAGGTGTATGGCGGTATTTCCGCGTTGTTTATCCTGATGTTGTTTTTGTTTATTCTCTCGATGATTTTCATTATCGGATTCGAAATAAATGCCGCCCTGTATTTTGGCGTCGAAAAAGAACCTGCAAAACTGAAAGCTTCTGATTATGCTGAATAAAGTTTCAACCAAAGCACCCAACCATGCCGATAAAGCGGCCACAGCGGCCGAACTCGATCGTTTGATGGACAAACTGCAGGATCTGCAATCGGTCATGTACGCCGAAAAAAAACACAGCCTGCTGGTGATTCTGCAAGGCATGGATGCATCGGGAAAAGACAGCACGGTGAAACATGTGTTCGGAAAAATCAATCCGATGGGCGTTCGTGTAAAGCCTTTCAAAAAGCCCACTGCCGAAGAATAC
>CAYSCE010000364.1:0-3161 GCA_964429475.1 uncultured Bacteroidaceae bacterium
CCTGTTATCATAAAGCCTGAATCAGCTGTTTGTATAATATCCCAACCGCTCTCCGAACCAATTCCACCATAAGTCTTCGTCCATAGCGTGTCACCATAATCATTGATTTTTATTAGATATACATCACTGTTACCTGCTCCGAAACTTGTAGTGTATCCACAAATAACGTAACTATCTCCTAAAACTTTTTTAATTACATATCCCTCATCGAAACCTATACCGCCTATCGATTTTGTCCAGAGTGTATCCCCATAGCCATTTGTCTTAATTATATAAACATCTGCCAATCCTGAACCATATGAATAAGTATTTCCAACAACAATGTACCCTCCATCTGATGTTTGTTGCACACTTAATGCTCCATCATCACCACTTCCCCCATAATGTCGTTGGAACATGATCTGGGCGCTGGTATGAGCGGGAATTAGAGCGAGAATGAACGTAAGCGTGATCGCGGATGTTTTTAATATTTTCATTAGATGTTGTTTTGTTATTAGTGCAGTGATTTTTAATTCGCATCATCCTGCGTGCAGAAATATTCGATGGTTTTTTCGGCACAGGTGTGACAGTAGCCCAGCACATTGATCATGGTGTCGATCATTCGGTTGTAGAGGCGGTTGTTTTCTTCGTTGTTGCGGTTCGACAATGCACCAACCAGACTTCCGGCGCCGGCAATGTCGCTTTTGAGGCGCACATCGGTTACAGCCTTCACCAGATCGTTGTTGTCCATGAAATTATAATTCGGATCGGTGTTCATTTTCTGACCATAAATTTTCGTAATCGTGGTGCGGAAACTTTGTTTCTGTTCATCGCTCTTCAGTCCCAACCGGTCTTCGACACTGTTGATGTACGACTCATCGATTTTAATGCTGATGAGTTTTTTCGACTGCGGATCCTGATAAGTCCAGATGCGGTTGGGTCCCAGGTTTTTCGCATCGACGCCGATGATCATATTTACATAATTCATCACATCTTTTTCGATGGCGTTCGCTTCGTTCATATACGCATTGAAAATAGCCGTCATGGTATTTTCGCGATGCAGCTTGCGTGCAATTTTTATATCATTCAGAAATTTGATGCGGTCGTTCTGGTCGAGCACATAATCGATTATAACTTTTTCGATGGCCGGGAACACATCGTAGGCGTACATACATTCGCCTTCCTGCGTGTCGCTTTGTTCGAGCAGAATCTGAATGGCGCGGCCCAGGTTGCGATGACCAAGACCTTTCTGTCCGAAGCGCCGTGTGATGTCGGGATCGGAATTGAGTTCATTCACCACTTCGGCCAGTGTACGCATGCTTTTTTCGCCTGCTACTTCACCGGCAGCCAGTTTCATCATTTCAACCGGATTCAGTTTTTCGTTGGCCGGCATACGGGTGAGAATAAAGGCGGTTGAAATAGCCTGATTCAGGTTCGGATCGATGTGGAGTTTTTTACCGACAAAGTTTGTTTTCTCAACACCTCCCAGCGAATACGAAGTGAGCAGTTTCTGCAGGTGCAGATTGGTGTTGTGCGACATATACGTCAGGCGGCAGCGGTCGATGATGGGGGCCTGTTCCTTCTCTTCCTGGAAGCGGGCAAATTCAGCATTGTTCGATGTGGCTACAATCAGCGTGTCGAGCGGCCATTTGAAGCCTTCGATTTCGATGGAGCGGTTTTGAATAACGCCGAGATAGACCTGCACGAGGTCGCGTTTGTTTTTGAAAATTTCATCGGCAAAGTGAATACCTCCACCGGCCACGCGTGCCAATGCGCCACGACGCAGGTCGAAGCGATACGGATTGTCGGCATCGGCCAGATGCAGCAGGCGGCTGATGCTTTCATCGCCCAGCAGGTCGACTGCGCTGGAAGTAATTTTATCTTTTGCAGCATATTTTCCGGTCAGTGTTCCGCGTGATTCGCTCACCGGTACGGGAACAACTTCGACATGTTGGAGCACTTTTTTAATATCACCGCCATAGTATTCCTTGAGTTGGTTGAACACATAATAGGTGCAGGCGCCCAGCGGCCGGTAGGCTTTGAATATTTTATCGATCTGCGGATCGGAAAAACCAAGTTTTGAGAAATACTTTTTATTGTCGTCGATGGATTCAAACAGGTTCATGGCCAGTACAGCGGGGTCTTCGTAGGTCTGGCTTTCGATGCGGTCAATGCGGCCATAGCGTCCGGTGACATCGACATTATTGAAGCGGAAAGTATAGCGTGTATTTTGGGGCTGTGCAATAAAATCGCGGTATTTGGCGCCAAGAAAATCGACAAAAAAAGTTTTTCCGTTGCCGGGTTCGCCAATAAGAACGAACGCCATTTCGGCGGAGCTTCCGCCTTCGGCGGCATCTTTGACAAACGACACAAAGCTGTTGATTTCGTCGTACATGCCGACAATATGTTTTTTGCCTTCGCGGAAAATTTTAAAGTCGTAGGTTGATTTTCCGTTGATGGTAACTTTTTCAACTTTTCCGGATCCGTCGAGAATCATGCGTGAGACCGACTGAAAAACATTTTCGAACATACGTTCGCCGGAAAAAACCTGTAATAAATGGGCATCGACCGAAAGCGGGTGAACAGCCGACAGATCGGTATTTGACTTTTTTGCCATAGGAGTTGATTTTATCGTTTAAATTCGACCACAAGATAGTGCAATTTTTCCGGATTATGCATATAATCTGCAAAAAAATTATAACCAGCAGGTGTTTTTAGCAAACGACTTTAATTTAGTGAAACACAAGCGATCAAACACTAAAACAGAAGAGGGTTAAACCATTCAGATAAAAATATTTCAAAGTTTATTACGAAAAAACACAAATGATAACATATAAATGTTATATTTGCCTCCACGAACAATGCATAGAAAAAGTTGAAACATATATTCACGATAATCATGTTCATTTTTGTGCAACACTCAATGGTTGCACAAACCAGTCAACACCAAATTGATAGTCTTGAAACACTGATTAAATCGAAAAAAGACACTGCGCTGGTGAACCTGTACATTGAATTAGGCAGCGCCACATTTGAAACCAGTCAGAAAAAGGCCGAATCATATTATCAAAAAGCGCTGACAGAGCTTGGAAAAATAAAAGATCCTGCATTTAAAGCCGCCACCCAGAAAAAGTTGGGTGATCAGAAAATTTCGGTCAGCGAATATAAAGAAGCCTACACGC
>CAYSCE010000365.1:0-3138 GCA_964429475.1 uncultured Bacteroidaceae bacterium
ATCCCGACCGATCATTGAGCATGTCGAAATGCGGTCGGGACTTGCAGTACTGACGCTTTCGGTCAGCACTTTCAGCCGCGCAGATCTCAACACAACGCCTGTCGCCTGACGCCTGATGCACAACGAACAACGCAAAGAGTGTTATGATCTAAACCTGAAAATTAGTCTTTGACCAAAAATTTTAAAGTCAGACAGATTTCACTCATCCATGGGATGACCTTCGAATGGGAGTTTTTCAATTTTCAACTGAACCATCACATAATCCTCATACATTTTTTGTTTGAAATCGAACCATTGCTGACGATAGTCTGATTCATCGATTTCGTCTTTAAAATTGGCGAATGGACTTTTACGACCAAGAATCTTAATAAGGTTTTGCTGAAGGTTTTCTTCCGGAATTTCATCAATGAATTTCTCCATTATTTTGAATGATTCCCATGATTGCATCGGTTCAATAACGAGACTATTCCATTCTTCAGTAACTTTAATATAATGCTCTTCCCAAAGTTCTGTATCGTCTAACCGATCCATGTCGGGAATGAAATCCATTTCCAAAGTTTCGCGGTTGATATATGCATTCAATCCGCAGTCAAGCATTTGGGCAATTTCCTTGATTTGTGCTGAAGTGATTTTCATGGCTGGTTTTATCAGTTGTTATTAAATGTGAAAGTCTTGTTTACACAAATATTGAAAGTGCAATTCACCGCGCGAATTCCAACCCTTTAAGCTTGTTCCATGCGCCACGGGTGAAGTCGGGAACACGCACAGGCATTGAATTATTCAGTACCGATTTTTCGGAGAGCTCAATAATACAGGACCATTCGGCAGCATCGTATACGTCTTCGTCGAGAGGGAGACCGTTGCGCAGACAATAAATGAGGCGATAATCCATAATAAAGTCCATACCACCGTGACCGCCCACCTGGCGCGCTTTTTCACCTATTTCTTCCGAGAAAGGATGTTCATACAATTTCATCAATGAATCCTGTTTTTGCTGTGAGAGAAATTGATGTGCGTTGGGTTCGAGTGCGATTTTTTCTTCGGGATATTTCACTGCAAAACCTTTGGTGCCGCTGATCATGTGTATGCGATCATAAGGTCGCGGGCTGGTGATATCGTGCTGCACCAGAATGGTTTTTCCTTTTGCGGTATGGATGAGTGTGTTGTTCATATCACCCAATTTATAAGGTGTCTGCCCATAAGTGGAGTTTTCTCCGAATTTTTCTTTGGCATATTCGCTCATACCAAACTGGCTTGTGGACATCGATACCAGATAGTCGAGCTTGTCGCCGCGATGAATATTCAGAATCTGACAAACCGGTCCAAGACCGTGTGTGGGGTAGGGATTACCTGTATGATCGGTATTGTATTTCAACCGCCACATATCCCAATAGCCGTTCAGTGTATCGAACTGAAGCCAGCGCAGGTCGTGAATATAGGCACATTCAGCGTGAACGACTTCGCCGAAAACGCCTTTCTGAGCCATGTTCAGCGTAGCCATTTCGAAAAAGTCGTAACAGCAGTTTTCGAGCATCATGCAATGACGGCGTGTTTTTTCGGCGGTATTCACCAGTTGCCAGCATTCGTCAATCGTCATGGCTGCAGGTACTTCAATAGCTGCATGTTTTCCATGTTCCATGGCATAAACAGCAATGGGCGTGTGTAATGACCAATGAGTGCAGATATATACCAGATCAACATCGTTTCGTTCGCATACTTTTTTCCAGTCTTCGGTGCCGCTGTACGTCGCAGCAGCAGGCTTTCCTGACTCGCTCAGAATTTTCTGACAGGAATCAATTTTTGAAGGAACCACATCGCACAAGGCGACGATTTTTACACCTTCGAGATACATAAAGCGGCGTACCGCCTCGTATCCACGCATTCCAAGACCAATAAATGCCACGCGCACCGTATCGATGGGTGCACAGCGAAGCTGCAAAACATCGGTTTGACCTTTGTCCCTTTTGGGAACAGGAAATTCAAAAATACTGGATTTCTGCGCTTCAACACACACAAATGCCAATATAAACAGTAAACTAATGAGTACTTTTTTCATGAGAGTGGGGGGATTTGGAATGCAAATATAATAAATGCACAACGCATAACGCTGCGCGAGTGAAAAGTCATCAGGTTGAAAGTTAAAAGGCGAGGGAAATCTTGTTGCATCTTGGCGACGATGCGATATTGCGATGGCTCCTCCTCGCATCACGACCGGTCATTGTCCCGCGCGGTGCGTGTGCCTGCGGCGAAACTGTATGGAGAAATTTATATTTAGGATTTGTGTTGGATGGTGTGACGCACAGAAAATACAAACTCAATCATTATCTGTGTCGAAATACTTTTCATCTCGCCATTGTTTGTTGCATGACATATATTCTATACACTTTATATTTTTCCCATAAATGAACACCCATCTGGCAAAATAGCTATCATCGTGATCAAACATCGAACTATTTTCTCTCATGCATTTTACTTTAATTTTCCTTCCTGTGTACGAAAATAACTTATTATAAATCTCATCAGCATTTATCCCAAAAAGTTTGTTTTTATATTCAAATACTCTATTTGTATTTTTACAATATAATTTTTTCTGATCTATTGCAATAACCCTTACCCGGGTCAATGAGTCAGCTTCTTTGAAAAAGCTTATAAAATAAAATGTTTCTTTGCTAGTCAATTCTTGACAAAGAGAAGCAGCTTTAACTATTGTATCTAGAATCGGATATAACGAGCTATCTGGTTGATATACATCAATATCTTCAAAAACATATTCCTTTTTAATCTCTACTACATCTTGCGAAGGATTCATGATTTGAGGTGTTTCTTTATTTTTGCATGAACCTAATGCATAAAAAATTAAAATTAAGAGATATATTTTGTTTTTCATATTAGATTTTAGAGTACCTCAACAACTAAATTTTCTTTCAGGGTTGCCATGCAAATATAACAGGTTTTGTAATAAACGAATTATTTGTCATAATTTTTCCGCTTTCGGAAATTGTATCGAATGCCTTTTTGTGGAACGTTGTGGTAGCATACTGAAAGCCCCGACACTGTCGGGCGGTACATACTGCTGACTACTGATCCGCCGCGTTTCGACCCTTCGGCAAGCTCAGGGCGGCGCAGCTCAACGACCAG
>CAYSCE010000366.1:0-3120 GCA_964429475.1 uncultured Bacteroidaceae bacterium
GCGCACGATAACAGACAAAAGTAAAAAGATAAAAGTTTTGCAGTAAGTGGAATATTGTATTTCCTTTTGTCTTTATCCTTTTATCTTTTGTCTTAACAGATTCTCGGCAGCTGTTCGCCGGCAAGCATATCAATGATGCGGGTACCGCCGATGCTGGTTTTCAACACAGCTTTTCCTTTGTGATCTTCGGTGATTTCGCCAATGATGGCAGCCTCTTTTCCGAACTCATTGTTCTTCATTATTTGCAAAGCTTTGTCTGCATCTGAAGCATCCACAACAATGATAACCTTGCCTTCGTTGGCGACATAGAAAGGGTCGAAGCCCAGCAATTCGCACATGCCGCGCACGTTTTCGTTAATAACGACAGCTTCTTCGTGTACAAGCACGCCGGTGTTGTTATGCTCAGCCATTTCGCAAAGTACTGTGGCAATGCCGCCCCGCGTGGCATCGCGCATAAATTTCACTTTGCATCCGGCATCGAGAATGGCGCGGATCATGTGATTCAGCGCGGCACAATCGGATTTAATGTCGGTATTGAAATTGCCGAAATTGCGTGCAGCCATAATGGTCATGCCGTGATCGGCAATGCTTCCGTTGATCAGAATTTTATCGCCGGGTTGGATCAGTTCTCCTGTTCCGATGGATTTGTGCTCAGCTTTGATGAAACCAATGCCGGCGGTATTGATAAAAACCTTATCGCACTGACCTTTGTTCACTACTTTGGTGTCGCCGGTAGCGATGATCACGCCTGCCTTGCGGGCTTCTTCGGCCATGGTGGAAACAATGGTCTCAAGTTCTTCGGCGGATAAACCTTCTTCAATAATGAACGCCGAACTGAGGTATTTCGGAGTTGCGCCTGAAACTGCGAGATCGTTCACAGTGCCGCAAACAGCGAGTTTTCCGATGTTGCCGCCGTTGAAAAATACCGGCGTTACTACATATGAATCAGTTGTAAAAGACAACATTTCGCCTTCGCAGGGAACCACTGCAGAATCGCTCTGCTGGCCGAGTACAGGGTTGCCAAAATGTTTGTAGAAAATTCCTGAAATCAGTTCGTGCGACAAACGTCCGCCGCTTCCGTATCCGAGTAAAATATTTTTTTCCATTATTTGTTGAATCTGAAATAAGCATTGCAGGCGCCTTCGTGCGAAACCATGCAGGCACCAACGGGATTTGAAGTGGTACAGGCCTTTCCGAACAGTTTGCAGTCGTTCGGTTTTTTGAGGCCTTTGAGAATTTCGCCGCAAATGCAGCCTTTGTCTTCGCGTGTGGGCTCGACTTCTACCGGAATCATGCGCTCTGCATCGAAATCAGCATATTTTTCATTTATGCCGAGGCCGCTGTTGGCAAGGGTTCCGAGGCCACGCCACCATTCATCGCGCAAGGAGAAAACTTCCTGTATGGCTTCCTGTGCCTTCACGTTGCCTTCGACCGTGACCGCGCGGCGGTATTGTATTTCGACTTTATAATCGTTTTCTTCGTGTTGTTTGATCAGCATGTAAATGGTCTGCAGGATATCGACCGGCTCGAAGCCGCAAACAACGCAGCCCACGTGGTATTTGGATGGCAGCGCTTCGTATATTTTTGTTCCGGTGATTACGCTTACATGGCCGGGAGCGATGTAACCATTAATGGCAACACCTTCGTCAATCAGCGCTCCCATAGCGGGCGGCATGATTTTATGCGAACTCAGCAAAAAGAAATTTTTCAGGTTTTCTTTTTTTGCATTGATGAGTCCGGCCGCACTGGGAGGCGTTGTTGTTTCGAAACCAACACCCAGGAAGACCACTTTTTTCGTAGGATTTTCTTTGGCAATTTTCAGTGCGTCGAGAATGGAATAGACGATGCGGACATCGGCGCCTTTGCTTTTTTCGCCTGCCAGCGAAGATGTAGAGCCGGGAACGCGGATCAGGTCACCATAGGTGGTAATAATGACATCCGGAATGCGGCTCAGAGCGATGGCATGATCGAGAAAACGACGGTCGGTAACACAGACCGGACAACCGGGACCTGAGATCAAACGTACGTTTGCGGGCATCAGCGAAGGGATGCCGAATTTCTGAATGGCCCATGTGTGGCCGCCGCAGACCTCCATCAGCACAATGTCTTTTTTACTGATGGTCCTGATCTGATGCACCAGTTTGTCCACCAGTTCCTTGTCGCGGTATTCGTCGATGTATTTCATTTTTTGTTTTTACTTACTTTTTTTGAGTCTTTACGGAGTTTTTGCAACATTTCGTTTGCATCGATTCCGATTTTTGAAAACGCAAACCATCTCTTTCCAAGATCCTTTAAGGATGCACCGATATGGTACACAATGCTGTTGTCGAGAATCAGAAAACGATCGTGCGAAATGGAAAACTGATGCAGCGCGATTTCAGAATATTGAGCATTGTGCTTTTCAATATCCAGCAAAAGTTGATTGCCTGTGTGTGATGTGAAAATGTCGCATGTTACACCGGACTTGCGTTTTGAGAGCATTGTGAGCACGCTTTCATCCACGTAGTTGTCGATTAAAACGATAGATTTTTTTGCAGACTTAATGAGTCCTGCTACAAAAACATAAGCATCAAAGACTTTCCCTTCAAAGAAGATTCCTTCATTGGGGGGCAGGCTGGTTCTTATCTGCAGGTCGAATTCGTCGGTTTTGTTTTTCAGAAAATGGATATCGTTTTCAATTCTTTCAAATCGCTGATTGATGGCATGACCTTTCAGCAGATAGTCCTTCAATACTTTGTTTGCCCAGATACGGAATTGGGTTCCGCGGTGAGATTTGACACGATAACCGACTGAAATAATAACATCCAAATTGTAATACTTTGTTTTATAGCGCTTTCCATCAGCGGCAGTTAGTAAGGAATCCTTACATACTGAATTTTCTGTAAGTTCCTTTTCTTTAAAGATATTTCCAATATGTAATGTTATATTATTCCTGGAAGTTTGAAAAAGCTCAGACATCTGTATTTGAGTGAGCCATACAGTCTCATTCTCAAGTCTCACTTCGAGGCGGGATGACTTTTCATCAGGCTGATATAGAATTATTTCATTGTTCATATAATAACTAACGTATTATTTAATTGCGGCATAATGTTAAATCCAAAAAGGCATCTAATTCTTAAT
>CAYSCE010000367.1:0-3115 GCA_964429475.1 uncultured Bacteroidaceae bacterium
TGGTAAAATTGTTCAGGGTGTGGCGCTGGGCACCGGATTGATTTTAATTGGCTATTCGCTGCTGGCTGAAGAATTTCGTTTTTCGCGCGCCATTATTTTGCTGGGTGCGGCCTGGACTACCATTTATTTCATTGCTAACAGGCTTATTTTGCATTGGTCACATATGGGTGATATGACATTGGCCGGGCAGCAATCGAAACGTATTGTCATCATTGGCGATGAAAGCGAAACGCAGCGGGTAAGCACTATTCTTGAAAAATCAGGAACCGAAATCGGATATCTGCATTTTGTTGCGCCCGAAGATGTCATTTCTTCGGAAAAAATCGATGCCGGCATTTCGCAATTGAGCGACATCATTCACATTTATCGCATCAATGAAATAATTTTCTGCGCAAAGAACATTTCTTCGCAGGACATAATCAGTCTGATGTCGGGCTTCACACAAAAATCCATTGAATATAAAATTGCGCCGCCCGAAAGTCTGTACATTATTGGCAGCAACAACATCAATCATCCGGGCGATTATTATGTGTATAACATCAACAATATTTCGCGGCCCGAAAACCTGCGCCGCAAGCGACTTGTAGATATATGCACTGCATTTTTGCTGCTTGCATTTTCTCCTTTGCTGATCTTTTTTGTCAAATCTCCTTTTGGTTTTATGGCCAATATTTTTTCAGTGATTTTCGGCTGCCGGAGTTGGGTAGGGTATAACCTTTCAATTCCGCTCAGCCACCGCTTTCCGGCCATAAAAAAAGGTGTTTTGAATCCGGTCGATTTTGCCCGGCATTCCATCGATAATCCGTCAACAATCGACAATCTGAACATCATGTATGCCCGTGATTACAAGATCTGGAATGATTTGCAGATAATCCTGCGTAACATCAGGTCGTTGGGACGTTAATTCTTCCCACGTTAAAGAATTAAGAAATCCGGTACAGTAAGTTGTAAAATGTTATATTTGCTAATAACAAGTTCAAATTTCAATTTTACGATATGAAAACACTTTTCTTTATATTGAGCTTTTTCGCTTCGCTATCTGTATTTGCTCAGGTGACAGACAAAGAAACCGATTTGCGAAAGTTGAATTCCGATACAACCGACGGTTGGAAAAAAGGCGGATTATTTACCGTTGCCTTTAGCCAGGTATCGCTCAGCAACTGGGCTGCAGGGGGCGAGAATTCTTTCAGTGGCAATTCGCTTATCAATACTTTTGCGAATTACAAGAAAGGAAAAATATCGTGGGACAACACACTGGATCTTGGCTATGGTATTATGAAACAAGGCGAACAGGAAGTCCGCAAAACCGATGATAAAATCGACTTCTCATCGAAATTCGGACGCAAACTCACCTCCTGTAGTTTTGCAGCTGCGCTCATGAACTTCAAAACGCAGTTTATGCCGGGGTATAATTACCCAAATGACTCTGTTGCTATATCGCGCATTATGGCTCCAGGGTATCTGCTTTTTGCTGCCGGATATGATTATAAAAAAAGCGACTGGCTGAGCTTGTTTCTTGCTCCTGTAACCGGTAAAATGACTTTCGTAATGGATGAAACACTGGCCAACGCCGGTGCTTTTGGGGTTGAGCCTGCTGTGCTGAATCCGCTCGACAGCTCCATTGCTACTCCCGGCAAAAAAATGCGTTCAGAGTTTGGAGGTTATTTCAAAGGTGCATTTTCGAAAGATGTAATGAAAAATGTGAAGCTTACCACCAAACTTGAATTGTTCAGCAATTACCTCAAAAACCCACAGAATATTGATGTGTACTGGGAAACCAATATAGGGATGAAAGTAAATAAATTTATTACGGTTACCATTGGTACAACGCTTATTTACGACGACGATATTGATATTGAAGTGAAGGATGATGCCGGTACTGTGATTGGTAAAGGTCCACGCACGCAGTTTAAAGAAGTATTCGGACTTGGTTTTTCGTATAAATTCTAAAAATAAAACCTATGAAAATGTTGAAAGAATTTCGTGATTTTATCAGCAAGGGCAATGTACTTGACCTGGCTGTAGCCGTGATTATTGGTGCCGCTTTCGGCAAAATTGTCACCTCTTTTGTCAATGACATTCTGATGCCTCCCATCGGCATATTGCTTGGCGGCGTCGATTTCAAGGATTTGCATATTGTCCTTAAAGGTTCTGTTACCATGAATTACGGCATGTTTATTCAGAACATCATCGACTTTCTGATTATTGCTTTGTGTGTTTTCCTGGTAGTGAAAGTAGCCAACCAACTCTCGAAGAAAAAAGACGAGGAGCCGGCTGCACCTGCTGCTCCAACCAAAGATCAGGAGCTGCTGACCGAAATCAGAGACCTGCTGAAAGAAAGAAAATAAAATGCTTAAAGCCGGATGAAAGTCCGGTTTTTTTTTTGCATGAACAAAGCACATGAAAATTATTATTCAGCAGGAAAATCGGGCAGGTTATTCAGATTTCTGATATATCGCTGCTCATCGTAAGGTCTCTTATGTTTAATTGTGTGGAATATTTCACTGGCCACACATTGTGCAATATAAATCTTGGCATCCTTATCACTGATTCCCAGCGAAATCAGCCTTTCATAAGTCTGTTTTGTTTCAGGCGGATTGTTTGATTTCAACTGTGTTTCAACAATTGATAAAAATTCGTCATGTAAAATTTCGTTTGTTTTCATAAGTGTTGAATTTGTGCGGGTTATTGTTGCGTTGTTTTGTGAAAGCAGGAACCAAATTACGTTTGTATTCGTGCCACATTGGAATTTATCGCGCACTCCGCCGCGGCGGCGCGGCACGCCGCGTGACTTTTCAACTCAAATGTGCTTCGCGTGGTCCTATGTCCCCGCAGCCCTAAAGGGCATCGGGCTATTATTATTGGACTACGCCTGTAGTCCCTTTCAAAGGAACCAAATATAGTCATTTTTGGAGTAAACGTTTGTTGACACTTTATATGCGAAGCATCACACCCGTTCATATTTTGTCTTTCGCATTTCCTATTTCGTGTTTTGTCTGCCGCGGCGGAGCGTCTCATTAGTTCGTATTTCTGATATTGTATTTATTATTTCGTATTTATTTCAGGACTTCTTACTTCCTTGCCTGCCTGGCAGCAGACAGGTTCGGTGTTCAGT
>CAYSCE010000368.1:0-3113 GCA_964429475.1 uncultured Bacteroidaceae bacterium
CTTCAGGGTCTACTATCCATGGAACCGCGGTGCCATCATTTAACTGCGATGTTTGTAAATTATGCCGCATCCAAATGTCATTTCCAACCACAACAGTCCCATACACATGACCTTCATTGTCTTTTACTTCTGTTTGTCCTTTTACGGAAATAATATGAAAAACAGCAACGAATATCAGGAATAGCTGTAAATGGCATTTCATGGTGATTTTTATTTAGTTTACTTAACTATTTAAGACAAACATCTATTGTTTTTATTAAAAAAACAACTTGTAAAATGCAAATATAAATTAATATTTTACACTAGCAATATAAAAATAAAAAAAAGCCCTGAGAAATTCGGGGCTTTGGTTTTTTACTGTGTCTTCTGAACTTATCCGACTAACATGGCTCCAGCAATTGCGGCGGCCATGACGAGAAGGTAAATGGTCCAGAGAGCGGCTTCTTTTACTGTGTTCATGGCTTTAGTATTTTTAAGGTTCGACATTTTGTTCTTGTGTTTCGGTAAAGATACGGTCAACGTACAGCTGAATTCAACACCCACTCAGTTAATGGCAGCTTCGGGCAAGTTAACGTATGCAGATTTTTAGATTCATTTCCCTGGCAACCATATCTGATTAATAAACACCGGTTTTTGATGGGGGTTGCCTGAGATGATCCGGGGTGCCAAAAATAATTGTACTATTTGTTTATACTGACGCCACGCATGGTGTCATCCTGAACTTGTTTCAGGATCGACCATGCGTGGCTCCTCATCCACCGCAGACCCTGAAACAAGTTCAGGGTGACACGGTGGATGAGGATAATATCTTGAAATATTGGCATATAGGCTGCATTTATTTTGAAATTTTCTGTGCCATTATATAATGTATTGGCATTAGAACTCCGTTACAACAAAATTTAACCATCAGAAAATCAATGAAATAAAATATTTTATAATTATTTAGTACTATGCAATGCATAGAAGTGAAAAATATTTAGTACTTTTGTTTCATGAATGAAGAAAAAATCATAGCACAATTCCGGAAAGGTGTACTTGAGATGTGTGTTCTCAGGCTGTCGGACGGCGCAGCCAAGTACACCGGCGACTTGTTGCAGGAATTAAAGTCGGCCCGTCTGCTGGTGGTGGAAGGTACCATCTATCCGTTGCTGAATCGTTTAAAGGACGACGGATACCTGGAGTATTACTGGGAAGAAAGTTCGGGTGGTCCGCCCCGTAAATATTACCGCTGCACCGACAAGGGCAGGGAATACCTGACCATGTTGCGTCAGGGCTGGTACGAAATGGTAGAATCGGTCAATACAATCATTAAATAATTTCAACATGAAAAAGAGTTTTTCAGTCAACATAGGATACCGCTTGTTCAACATTGATGAGGACGCTTACGAGCGTTTGCAGCTGTATCTCGATCATGTAAAAGCCAAACTGAATGCCGAGGGATCGGACGAAGTCATCAAGGACATTGAAATCCGCATTGCCGAATTGCTCGGAAGCCGCATGACGCCGTCGAAAGAAGGGGTGGTGCTGGCCGATATTGAATTTGTCATCAGCGAGCTGGGCGAACCCGAACAGATTGAGGATTTTTCGGAAGGCAGCGAAGACAAAAAGCAGGATGCGCGCCAGGACAGGCGTTTGTTCCGTGATCCGGATCAGCGCATTTTTGGCGGCGTTTGCTCGGGTCTGGCCGCTTTTTTCGATGTCGAATCGCTGTGGGTACGCATTGCTTTTGTGGTGTTGTTTATGATCGGCGGATCGGGTCTGCTGATATATCTGATTCTCTGGCTGGTGGTTCCGGTAGCTGCTACCAGTGCCGAAAAGCTGCAGATGAAAGGCCGCAAGGTGAATGTGCACAACCTCAGTGACCGCGTCCGCGATGAATTCGATCATGTCCGGACTTCTTTTACCAGCAGAAAAGGCCGTCCTGCCGGTCATGCACGTGCCGCCAGATCGGGTGGAAGTGTTATTGAAAGCGATGCCTTCAAAACTTTGATGTATATTTTCGGCGCCATCGGCGGATTTTTCCTGATCGCATTTTCGCTGATGTTTCTGGCTGGTTTCTCGTTGGCCTTTTTTGCCGACATCAGCTATCTGATTCATAGTCATGATTTTGGTGTATCAGCGTCGTTGTTCGATATGATATTCTTTATCACCACAAATCCGTTCACCGGTTGGCTGAGCGTGTTATCTATTCTGTTTTTCATTGGTATTCCGCTGATTTCGATGATCATTTTCGGATTGAAACTCATTTTCCGTTTCCATTTTCCGCTGAAATGGTATAACCGCATTGCTTCATCGTTGTGGGGAATTTCGTTTGTTGCTCTGGCTGCACTGGTTATTTACCATGTGGTGTATTTTTCAAATTCCACCAATGAAGGCAAAACCATTCTGGTTCCGAAAAGCGATGCCGTTGTAGAACTTTCGCTGGCCAGTGTTGCTCCGGGCTTCAATAAACAAAACGGCGACAAATGGAATCACTGGTATTTCACCGACAACAAAGGTGTGCTGCAAATGATTGCTCAGCCTGACATTGAAATTGAGCCCGAGCTGTCGGACAGTGTGATTCGCGTTGAAGCTCATTTGCGCAATTCCGGCAAACGAAGCACTTTGTCGTACAACTACTGGGTGCCACGTGTACAGGACTCAACAAAAATCATCATTCCGGGATGGCTGCCCTCCGAAGCCGGCGATTTTCATAGTGCTGATATTGAAATATTTGTACCGGTGGGAACCCGTCTTTCGCTGACACCCGAGATGCGTCAGATGTTGCACAATCAGGACGAGCTGGACAAAGTGCTGCTGACTACCGGCGATTTTGTCATGACTGCAGATGGGTTGCGGCCTGCACCGGCAAACAATGTTGTGAAATAGGGACAAAATATATGGTTGGTTTTCACCCTTTACCCCTCGAAGAGTTCGAAACTCATCGGGGGGTAAATTTCTTCAACCGACTTTTTGTACCTTTGTTTTCCGATGAGCAACAAAATCACATTTCTCGGAACCGGCACCTCGACAGGCGTACCCGTGCTTACATGCGAGTGCGAGGTTTGCCGTTCGGAAAATCCGCGCGACAAAAGACTTCGCACTGCAGCATTCGTTGAGTACAACGGGCTGCG
>CAYSCE010000369.1:0-3109 GCA_964429475.1 uncultured Bacteroidaceae bacterium
ATGACATTATCGCCTTTGACCATAATTTCACCACTGATATTTTCAGGATCCGGTGAGTCAATTTTCAGTGTAAGCTGATCTACAATTTTACCGCAGCCCTGCAATACCGTGGTTTTCCAGCCGCGATACGAAATCAGCGGGCCGCATTCGGTCATGCCATAGCCAACAGTAAAAGGTAAGCGCATCAGGCGGAAAAACCTTTCAGCTTCGGGATTAAAAACAGCGCCGCCAATAACCACTTCGCGAAATTCTCCCCCCAAAGTGGCCGTCAGTTTTGATTTGATTTTATTTAATAGAATGCGGCGGATTCCGGGAATGGCAAGCAGTATTTTCATAGCCGGTTTAGAAATAACCGGACGTATTTTCCCGTTGTAAATTTTCTCAATCACCAACGGAACAGATGGGATGAGATTGGGTTTCACTTTCCCGAATGCCTCTGTAATGGTTGAAGGGGCAGGGGTTTTGGTCAGGAATGTGATATGACAGCCCAGCGTAAACGGGAAGAGAAATTCAACCAGACAGCCAAAGGCATGCGCCAGCGGCAGGAACGACAGAATGCGTTCGCCGGGATCCATGAACATATAAGTACGGGCGAAAATAATGTTCCCCAGCAGGCTGCGTTGCGGCAGCATGACGCCTTTCGAAAAACCGGTTGTGCCTGAAGTATAGCTGATGACAATTAATTCATCCGGAGTTTGGGCGCGATAATTCACCTCTTCAGGTCGGATTCCGTCGGGATGCGAATGTTTAAACTGAGCAATAGCGGTTTCAAAGCGGTCAGCTTCCTGCTGATTGATGGCGCCGAGAACCGAAAAGTCGCGTACACGCAAGGCCACCGGAATGGCAGGCATTTCCTTCAGGTCGAGTGTTTTATAAACCGATTCTTCGGCAAACAATAAAACCGAGTCGCTGTGATTGACGATGGTGTGCATGTCGGCGGGCCTGAAATCGGGCAATATAGGCACTATCACGGCACCGTAAGTAATGGTGGCCAGATAAATCTTGCACCAGTTGGCCGAATTTTTACCGATCAGTGCAATTTTGTCACCTGCTTTAATTTCCATGGCTTTAAACCCTTCATGCAGCATGGCTATTTCAGTACCAATCTGTCCAAATGTCCAGGTTTCACCATCATAATCCGAAAGTGCTTTCAGGTTGAAATTATTTCTGATGGTCATTTGCATGTAGCCGTTGAAATCAGACGGCATAACAGAATCGGGGATAAAATTCTCAGTCATAATTTGAGGAAATAAGCTTCAAAAGTATAAATTATTCAGTAACAAGGTACATTCGGAGTCCTGAAACAGACCAGAGGAAGTTGATTATCGATAAATAGAAAAATTGAATAGAAATATGCTGGTATTTATGCGTCCTTGATCGAGAAAGAACCTGAAAACAAAAACAGGTTGCCATTGCTGACAACCTGTCTGTCGGAGGTCCGCTTTCAGCGGACTAAACTCCCCGACTCGAATTTGATGTATGAAAAAATTGCTTCCCCAGCCAAGGGAGTTTATTCCGCCACAGGCGGAACTAACCAACTGCGCTACCATTTATATCTTGCAGAAATCTGGTCACGCCACGTTTTTTGATTTTTGTTTCCAGGTCCACTGCTCCAGCTCTCGTTGTGAATTCTGTTTTGAAAATACAAACCCAATCATCAGCAAAACAGGTCGATTTGCATTTTGAGCGCAGATGTTCTCTGAGTCTGTTTTCAAAATTGACGCTTTGCCCGATGTAGTATTGACCAGCTTTTTCTGAAAATAAAATGTATGTAGCAAACATGTTTTTTGTTTTAAACAAAAACAGGTTGCCATTGCTGACAACCTGTCTGTCGGAGCGGTCCGACTCGAACGGACGACCACTTGGCCCCCAGCCAAGTACGCTAACCAACTGCGCTACGCCCCGATTTTGGAGTGCAAAGATATAAAAAATTTAATTCTTTATTTTTTTTAATCGGATATCCGGTAATTTTGTACAAGGCAGCTGTCATAAATAATCAAACAAAACATTTTTTTCGACAAACTGTAACTTTTTACAACAATAATATGTCTATTTGTCAGTTATTTTTACTGGCATAAAATATGACAACGCCCACCAACTTTTCGCTATGAAATCTATTTTTGCTCTGTTACTGGTAATCACAGTCCTGTCTGTGAATGCCCAGAAATTTACCATTAGTGGTCACGTGAAAGACTCCGCCAGCGGCGAATCGCTGATCGGAGCAACTGTTTATCTGAAGGAAACCATGAAGGGGACAACCACCAATACCTATGGTTTTTATTCGATTACTGCCGACGCCGGAAATTATACGCTTGTGGGGTCTTTTGTCGGATTCAATGACTACCGCAAATCCGTCAACCTCAACCGGAATTTAACAATTGATATTGAGTTGGGAGCGAAAGTTTTCACAACCAATGAAGTTGTTATTTCAGGAGAGCGTGCCGACGAAAACCTGCAGAATACCGATATGGGAACTTTTGACATGCCGGTTGAAAAAATTAAATCGATTCCGGTTCTTTTTGGAGAAGTGGATGTCCTGAAAACCATAACGCTTACTCCGGGCGTGCAGTCAGGTGGTGAAGGAAATAATGCATTTTATGTGCGGGGCGGTGGGCCGGATCAGAATCTTGTTTTGCTGGATGAAGCCGTGGTGTATAATGCCAGTCACCTGTTTGGCTTCTTCAGTGTCTTTAATGCCGATGCGCTGCAACATGTCGAGCTGACCAAATCGGGGATGCCCGCCAACTATGGCGGCCGTCTGGCTTCGGTACTCGACATCAGTATGAAGGACGGCAACCTGAAAAAATATCAGATTGATGGCGGCCTGGGTTTGATTTCATCTCGGTTGACATTGCAGGGCCCGATTAAAAAAGACACTTCATCGTTTATTATCAGCGGCCGCCGCACCTATGCCGATCTGGTCATGAAGCCATTTATCCGCAAGACCAGCGACTTTAAACACACCGGTTATTATTTCTACGACCTTAATGCAAAAATCAATTATAAAATCAGCGACAAAGATCGTGTTTTTGCCAGTGCCTATTTCGGGAGAGATCTTTTCAACATGAATATTGAGGATGATGATCTGAAAATGAAAATGTTCTGGGGC
>CAYSCE010000370.1:0-3092 GCA_964429475.1 uncultured Bacteroidaceae bacterium
GGCGGCCATGGCCACACATATCCTGGCGCCCAGTATCCTTTTGGCATGATGCAACTGAGTCCCGACACCCGCAAGGAAGGCTGGGACGGCTGTTCGGGATACCATTACAGCGATTCGGTGATTCTTGGATTTTCGCACACACACCTGAGCGGCACCGGCGTTTCGGATTACAGCGATTTACTCATAATGCCCTTCGCCAACAATGCCGCCGAAGCCTGGTCCACTCTTGAAAAAGTGAATACAGCCAGTCGCTTTTCGCATGTGTACGAACAGGCAAAGCCCGGTTATTATGGCGTAAAACTCGACAACAGCGATATTGCTGTAGACCTGACTGCAACAGCCCGTTGCGGAATGCATAAGTATAGCTACAATTCTAAAAGCCGGAATAAAATTCTGATTGATCTGCAATACCGCGACGAAGTTACCTATTCGAAAATCACTTTCGAAAACGACAGCACCATTACCGGAGTTCGCTATAGTAAAGCCTGGGCTGTCAATCAGAAATTTTATTTTGTTATTAAACTTTCCCGTCCTGTAAAACACAAATATATTTATCTCAACGACACATTGCAAAATGGCCTGAATACGGCGATTGGTACAAATATTAAAGCTGTTTTGTTTCTTCCGGACACCGTTTCCGGTATCACCATGAAAGTCGGCATTTCGGCAACCAGCATCGAAGGTGCACGGAAAAACCTGAATGCCGAAATTCCAGGATGGGATTTCAATCAGGTGATGAATCAGGCTACTGAAGCGTGGAATCAGGAACTCGGGCGCATCGAATATTCCAGTCCCGACATGAACGAAATGACCGTGTTTTATTCTGCCTTGTATCATTGTATGATAGTCCCGACCATCTTCACCGATGTTGATGGTTCCTATCTGGGACGCGATTTTGAAATTCATAAAACAAACGGATTTGATTATTACACGGTTTTCTCGCTCTGGGACACCTTTCGCGGCTATCATCCACTGATGAGTATTATTGACCGGAAACGAACGCGCGATTTTGTGCTGACTTTTCTGGAACAATACAAACAGGCCGGATTGCTGCCTGTGTGGGAATTCGCAGCCAATGAGACTTTCTGTATGATCGGCAATCACAGCATTCCGGTCATTACCGATGCCATTCAGAAAAATATTATTACCAGTATGGACACCATACAATTGTTGCTGGATGCGATGATTGAAACAGCCAATACCCCACGCGGCGGAATCGGTGTGTACAGAGAATGCCATTATATTCCTTCAAACCGTGAATCAGAGAGCGTTTCGAAGACCCTGGAATTTTCATACGACGATTGGTGTATTGCGCAAATTGCTGCAAAAACCGGCGACACCGCTTCCAGTCGCATTTTTACGGAACGGGCCCAGTCGTACAAAAATATTTTTAATCCCGAAAACGGCTTCCACGCACCAAAATCGAATGGTACTTTTCTTTCGCCCTTCGATCCGCGCGAAGTCAATTTCAATTATACCGAAGCCAACGGCTGGCAATACAACTTTTTTATTCCGCAGGATGTAAGCGGATTAATAAATTTGCTTGGAGGCGAAAAAGTATTTGCTGCCAAACTGGACTCGATGTTCGAAGCCGATTCGAAGACTACAGGCCGCGATCAGAGCGATATTACCGGACTTATCGGCCAGTATGCACATGGCAACGAACCCAGTCATCACATGGCCTATTTGTATGCATGGACATCGCAACCATGGAAAACACAGTTGTATTGCGATTCGATTCTTCAGAATTTGTATTTCAATGCGCCGGACGGACTTTCAGGAAACGAAGACTGCGGGCAGATGTCGGCATGGTATGTATTGAGCGCCATGGGCTTCTATCCGGTCAATCCGGCCGATGGAATTTTTATCCTCGGGTCGCCTCAGCACCGCGAAGCAAAAATTAATCTGGAGAACGGAAAAGTGTTTGCCATCCGCACCATTGGCCGCAGCGATAAGAACCGTTTTGTCAAACAAGTGCTGCTGAATAATGTTCAGTACAATAAAAATTACATCACCTACGAAGACATCATGAATGGTGGAGAACTTAAATTTGTGATGAGTCCGGAACCATCCGATCGCGGCACCGGCATTGATGACCGTCCGGTTTCAAGAATTGATGAACATCTGATCAATCCGCTGCCTTATGCCACATTGCTCCATGGAAAAGTGTTTGCAAAGAATAATGTGATAACATTGCATTCAGCGACAGGAAGCAATATTGAATATAGATTTATGGGAGAGCGAAAGTACAGATTAACTGAAGACGTTCGCACTATTCCATGGACAACATATAAGAAACCAATCAAGGTGAAAAATTCGGTACTCATTGAATATCGCAATGCAGGCTCGTTGCAGAGTGAATTCGCTCAGGTTGTCAAAAGAAATTCCCGTCTGAAAGTAGAATTGTTTCAACAATACAACTCGCAATACACCGCAGGCGGACCACTTGGATTGGTAGACGGACAGCGCGGTGGAGAAGATTTTCGCACCGGTGGATGGCAAGGCTACGAAGCCACTGATTTTACAGCGATTGTCGATCTCGGGAAAAAACAAATGATTCATAAAACAACATTGGGCTGTTTGCAGGAAGCCCGCGCCTGGATATGGATGCCAACAACCGTTGAGTTTTATTACTCTACAGATGGTGTTACGTATACAAAGCTGGGCAGCCTTGGACACAATGTTCCCGATACAGACCTGAACGCATATGTACTTGACTTTGTGCTTGAGTTTGCACCTGTCGAAGCCCGCTATGTGAAAGTGTTTGCTAAGAATTACGGTGTCTGTCCCGACTGGCATTTGGGCAAAGGAGGCAAGGCGTGGATTTTTGTGGATGAAATCATTGTTGAGTAGTCAGTAGCCAGTGGCCAGTAGTCAGTCCGCCGCGGCGGATCAGTAGCCAGTAGCCAGTTGTCAGTAGCCAGTTGTCAGTAGCCAGTAGCCAGTGGCCAGTTGTCAGTGAGCTGGTTATTAGTTAATGGTTAACGGTTAATGGTTAACGGTTAATGGTTATCGGTTAATGGTAATTCATATCTACACTTCTTCCTTCGTAATTCCTTGTTCAGTGCCTGCCTGGCAGTCAGACAGGTTCG
>CAYSCE010000371.1:0-3079 GCA_964429475.1 uncultured Bacteroidaceae bacterium
TTTTCCCGGACTATTGTGTTGACAAATTTCGTTTAGACATGATAAAGTCGCAGAACATAATCGGATAAATTAGCTAAAATACAGGAATATAATCAAGCAAATTAGCTAAATTACAAGATCGTAATCGAGTAAATTAGCTAAAATACACGAATGTAATCGGGCTAAATATGTTATTAACTGTCATGTTTCGAGCTTAAATAAAGGCCATATCTTTTTTGGGGTGCCAATCATGTGGACGGACTCCCCGACATTTTAGCGTCAGCTTGTAAGGGTTTAGAATATAGCATTGCTGACCTGGAATCGTCGGGAGAAAAAATGATTTAGCCTAAATAACCCATCCTCAAACCGGCACCGGAAAAATTTCTACTTTTGCAGGCTGTTACTTTGTTTTATATGAAAGACATTCAAAAGATTGAACAATCGCTCGGCAAAGTGCTCGATTATGCACGGGAACGCGATTTTAAAGGATACAACAAATACGATGCACTCGACAGTAAAGTGCTTTGGTTTTTGTCGTTCGGATCGAAACACCTGCGTCTGCTGTACAGTCAGGTGATTATGCGCAGCCCCGTCAATATCCGGCCATTGTTTTTTGTACCGAAAACCCGCAACCCGAAAGGTATTGCCTTGTTTGCTATGGCGTACATGAATCGCTACCAGGCATTGAAAAACGAACAGGACCTTGTGCAGGCGCGCGAATTGCTCGATTGGTTGATTGCAAACCCGGCTCAGTCCGAATACGGCATGTGCTGGGGTTATCAGCATCCGTGGCAGGATGTGGGATTTTTTGCACGTGCACATTTGCCCAACCGCGTGGTGACGTATTTTGTGTGTACTGCCATGATGAATTGCTATGACCTGACCGGCGATCAGAAATATTTCGAAGCGGCCAAAGGTGCTTTGCATTTCCTGCTCGAAGCTCCAAAAGTATTGTACGAAGACGATACCATGAAGTGTCTCAGCTACGTGCCTTCTGAAAAAATCAACTGGATTGTGATGGATGTGAGCATTCTCACCGGCAGCATTGTGGCGCGCATCAACAGTGTGCTGAAAGACGAGAAGCTGGCCGTGGAGGCCCGCAAGCTGGTGAATTTTGTGGTGGACAAGCAAACGGAATACGGTGCCTGGTATTACACGCATCCGGCAAAAGATCATCCGCGCAAGCACGATAATTATCATACAGGCTATATCGTAGATGCAATCTTCGATTACATGAAATATTCGGGTGATAAATCGTTCGAAAAACAATATCTCGAAGGCGTAAAATATTACCGCGAAATCTTATTTACAAAAGAAGGTGCTCCGCGCTGGGCCAACGATAAAACCTATCCGCTCGATGTGCATGGATCGGCGCAGGGTATTCTTTCATTTTTGCGTGCAGCGGAATACGACGACACTTATGTCGCAGATGCCGAACGCGTGGCTGAATGGGCCATCGATCATATGCAGAATACAAAGAAGGGATTTTTCTATTATCAGAAAACATCGTGGTTCCGCAAACCTTTCACACTGATGCGCTGGTCGAATGGCTGGATGAGCCGCGGATTGTCCGAACTGCTGAAATATGCTTCACAACACAAGTAGTATGAAAAAAGTTTTATTTATCACTTATTACTGGCCACCAGCCGGCGGAACGCTGATCAACCGTACACTCAAGTTTTATGAATATCTGCATGAATATGGCTGGGAACCTGTGATTCTGACCTGCGAAGGCGGCTTTCATACTTTTACCGACGAAAGTCTGCTCAAATCTGTACGTCCCGAAACGCATGTGTACAAAACCAAAGGCTTTAATTTTTTCGGATTGATGAGTCTGGTAACACCGAAATCAAGTAATACTGCGGTTCCGTATGGTTTTACCGATGCTTCGAAAAAATCGCTGAAAAATAAAATCCTGCGTTGGGGCAAGTACAATATGATTCCCGACACCAAATACAACTGGCGTTTTGGAACGGTGCGAAAAGCCATCCGCATTGCGAAACAGGAAAAGGTGGATCTGATTTTCAGTTCGTCGCCGCCGCAGACCAATCATGTGATTGCGCGCCAGGTTTCGAAAAAGACCGGTATTCCATGGGTGGCCGATTTCCGCGATCCATGGACCGATTCGTACTGGATTATTGACGAAAATTCGTTGCGCTGGAAATGTGTTCAGAAAATGGATAAACGTATTGAGCGCAAGACCATCAATGCTATGTCGGCCATGACTACCACCGGACCATCGATGGTTGACATCATGCAGCATAAAACCACAGTGCCGGTGACCGAAATCACCAATGGCTTTGATGATGCGTGTTTCGAAGGACTACACTATACACCGAACGAAAAATTCCGGATTACATTTGCCGGCAGTTTAAGTCAGCAACACAGCCCCAAATGCTTCTTCGATGCCATTACTACATTGTGCAGTAACAGCGATTTTGCCAGTCGTTTCGAAATAGTTTTTATGGGAAATTTTCCGAATTTTCTGAAAGAACTGATTGCGCAATACGACTTTAAGGATGCTGTGAAACTGATTCCCTATCAGCCTTTCCAGCAGGCACTCGAATTTATTTCTTCGTCCGAATTGCTGATGGTGATGATTCCGAACACGCCTGACAACAAGGTGTATATTCCTTTGAAGGTGTATGATTATATGGGATCGGGCCGGCCGATTCTTGCTTACGGGCCACTGGAGGGCGATACAGCCAGCATCCTTGAACGAACAGCTACCGGAAAAATATTTGATTACGCACAGATTGAAGAATCGGCAACATACATTCAAAGTATTTTCGACAAGTGGAAAAACGGCGAGCAGACCACCTCGGACAAAGATGTGGTGAACACCTATACACGCCGCAATCTGACCGGAAAACTTGCGCGTTTGTTCGATCAGGTATCGGCAAAATAATTTTTTTAGTATGAAACACATTTGTTGTTTTATTCTGTTGTGCCTGTTTTTCAGCGCTGGTACAGCACAGAATGATTCAATACTCAAATGTGTTCCCGAAAAATATCAGACCGGCGTTGTGGTGTATTATTACGACAAAACTGACTATTACTTTGTTTTTAAAGCGAAGGATTATCTGAAATCGCTGAAACG
>CAYSCE010000372.1:0-3073 GCA_964429475.1 uncultured Bacteroidaceae bacterium
CGAGGGCAAAACATTCAGCGCAACAACCGCATCAATGGCCACCGGTGTAGTCTGATTATCTTTCAATGTCACTTTAATCAGATAATTTCCTTCGGATGGAAGCAGCGCGGTGTTGAAGTCTCCAAGCCATTCGTGACGTTTTTCCATGTTTTGTTCCGGTCCTGCTGCTATCCAGGTTATTCCCATATCGGTACTGTAAAAAATCTGATACGATCCGAAATCCATCAACGGCGAAGCCGGATCTTTATCAATCCATGCGGAGCCATTCAGTGAATAGGGCTGACCATAATACGCTTCGTAAGGTCCATCAATATTTACAAGCCAGGCGCAGCCTTTGTCGCGGTATACCGGATCCTGAGGGATGGTGCTTTGCGTTACAATCAGTACACTTGTTCCCTGCGCTTCCAGTGCGCCGTACAGCACATTGCTGTTGGCATACAGCATAATGCCGTTTTGCTGCGAACGTACCGAAGAACTGCATGTAGTGTAGCCTCCGATGCATACGCTGTGATCGCCGGCAAAGAAATATCCGCCGCTGCCGTCAATCATCGTGGTGTTGGTCATCAGCTGCGAATAGCCGAAGGTGCCTATTTCGCCCACAATACATGATTGTACATTTACTTTCACAGTATCAAATGTATAAATGCTCCACGTACGAACTGAGCAGGCTTGCAGCGTCAGACTGCGGTCGCTGATGTTCATAAGCTGATTACCATAGGTTGTTTGATTCACCAATCCGGAAACATCGAGTGAATCGCTGCCGGTAAACCACAGTCCTATGGTGCGGAGCAGGCTGTTGCTGATGGTGATATCGGTGTTGGGTTCCGGCATCAGGCCCCACATGACGTCGGTGCAGGAATCAATTTCAATATTGTAATCAATGCCGCTCACGCCTGGTGTCGTGTTGTTGAAATCGTAATTCATCAATGTATCGCCATCGGGAAATGAATGATTGATGACGCTTCCGGCCGGGAACTGATGCCAGAGAAGGACTGTTTCAGCATTTTTTATCTGCACATTGGATGAACCTGTAATAACAAATTCTCCGGCCTGATTGATGCCGTCGATAAACAGCGAACCTGTTCCACTCAGGCCGCAGGTGCGGAATCCGGTAGTGGTGACATCTTTCATGATGACGCTTCCGTTGTCAGCAATGGACATGTTGTGTGCGAGCCCGTTGAAGTTGAGCGTGCTGTTTTCGATATTCAGAATGCCGCTTCCGGCTGCAATCATAGCGCGTTGATAAAAATATTGCTGCGGCATGTTGATGGTTGAATTATTGATATCGATGCGTGCATCATTGCCGAAAACAATCATGTCGCCCAATAAAAGTACGGTGGCATTTTGTATTAAAATTTTTCCGGTATCAACGGCAATGAGCGTTCCGTTGAAGCTCCAGTTGCCTGTAATGAGCGTATCATCGGTAATGTACAAGGTGTCACCCATGATGATGTTTTTTTCAGGAAACTGAAAATTTGTTTTGCTGAATTTCTGATTTTTATTCATCCATTCAGCCGGTGAAGAGTTGGGTGTTTGCTGTTGTGCAAAGGACACAAACGGAAGAAGCATCAGCCAGAATAAGTGTTTCATAGTTTTCATTTTTCAACAGTATTACACATTCAATAGAATGTACCCCTATGTGTTTTTGGAGATCTCGGAAATTTGTTTTATTAAACCCTGCCTGCTGTCACTCTGAGCGGAGTCGAAGAGTAGACAGTAGAACAGACTCAAGAGATTTCCTTTCATATTTTATGTGTAAACGAAAAACGAAGATAGCAAAAAGTTTTTGTACGTTTGTTTTATGAAATACTGTTACGATTATCCGCGGCCGGCTGTAACCGTTGATGCAGCTGTATTGGTGAAGCAAAACAAACAATGGTTTATATTGCTCATCGAGCGAAAGCACGATCCATTCAAAGGTTGTTATGCGCTGCCCGGTGGATTTGTTGAAGAAGACGAAACGCTCGAAACGGCCATTGCGCGCGAGCTTCACGAGGAAACAAATCTTGTACTGGATAATCTGCAGCAGTTCCGCGCCTACAGCCGTCCCGACCGGGATCCTCGCGGACGGACGATTTCAGTGATTTTTACTTCTGTACTCGATGCATTTCCCGCAGCTGTGGCCGGCGATGATGCCGCTGCTGTGAAATGGTTTCCGATTGATCAGCTGCCGGAACTGGCGTTTGATCATGGAGAAATTGTGAAGGACATTATTGAGAACACTGAACTCTGAACAAGGAATCCGCCGCGGCGGAGGAAGGAAGAAGTCAAGTTTGAATCACTGCATAAAACTGGCTACACCGACGCTTCGGTCGGCGCTTTCAGCTGACTCCGCCGCGGCGGATCACAACTGGCCACATCAAAAGCGCCTTTCAACTTTTTACTTTAAAAACTTTATGAACTCAAAATCAGCTTGGCAACAACTCTTTAATCAACCGCGAAACCAGACTGTTGTCGGCTTTGCCGGCCAGTTGTTTGGAAGCCATTCCCATAACTTTGCCCATGTCTTTGATACTGGTGGCGCCGGTTTGCGCAATGATGTTTTGAACAACGGCTTTGATTTCTTCTTCGCTCATTTGCGCAGGTAAATAGGTTTCAATTACTTTGGCCTGATTGATTTCGACTTCATACAGATCCTGTCTGTTCTGGGTCTTGTAAATTTCAGCCGATTCCTTGCGCTGTTTCACCAGTTTCTGTAATATTTTCAGTTCATCATCGGCGGTGATTTCTTTATTGCCTTCGGCTGTATTGGCCAGTAATAATGCCGATTTTATTCCACGTAAAGCTTCCAGTTTTTCCATTTCGCGCGCCTTCATGGCAGCCATAATATCGGTACTTATTGTTTCGAGTAAACTCATAATTGTTTTGTTTTTTACAAAAATACGAAATTCCGGATTTATGCTGTGACTTATTCTGTAATTGCCAGGGTCAACGCATTTAATTATACATAAAACCTCCTGAAACATAGTTGCACAGAGTTCCCCGGAGTTATTCACAGAGGCGCACCGGGTAAAATTTGCAAAAGCCGCATTGGTAGAGGCTGTCTCAAATAGTCTTCAGTGACAAAAACAAC
>CAYSCE010000373.1:0-3065 GCA_964429475.1 uncultured Bacteroidaceae bacterium
GAATAGCGGCCGTTTGTATATTAATAATTTCTCTCTCAGGAGAATAATACATTCATTAATATTAAAAACAATCAATTATGATAACATATTCATTTCTACAACACTACTGGTGGTTTTTGATTTCGCTGCTGGCCGGAATTCTTTCTTTTCTGCTTTTTGTTCAGGGAGGACAATCCATGATTTTTTCGCTGGCTAAAAAAGAAGATGAACGCCGCCTTCTTGTCAACGTGCTCGGCAAAAAATGGGAATATACCTTCACCACACTGGTAACATTCGGTGGTGCATTCTTTGCCTCCTTCCCGCTGTTTTACTCCACCAGTTTCGGTGGTGCATACTGGGTATGGATGCTGATACTTTTCTGCTTCACCATTCAGGCCGTATCTTACGAGTATCAGAATAAACCCGGTCGCTTTTTCAGTACCAATACCTATCGCAGTTTTCTGTTTATCAACGGACTACTCGGAACATTTCTGCTGGGCGCTGCCATTGCTACATTCTTTACGGGATCTGAATTCAGTGTCAACAAGCAAAACATCGCCGAATTTGGCAGTCAGCTTTCGCCCGTCATCAGTCAGTGGGAAAACCCGCTGCATGGTCTTGAAGCATTGTTCAATGTACGCAACTGGTTGTTTGGTCTGGCTGTGTTCTTTCTGGCGCGTACACTGGCAGTATTGTTCTTCAAAAACCGCCTGAATAATGCCGAAATTCAAAGTCGCCTGCAACGGGCACTGGTGATGAATGCCGTTCCATTTCTGGTGTTCTTTCTGGCCTTTGTATTCTGGACGCTCTTTGCCAACGGATTTGCAGTAAAACCCGGAACAAACGAGGTGGTACTGGAACCCATGAAATACATGAACAATCTGATAGAGATGCCCGTGTTGCTGCTGCTTTTCCTGATAGGAGTGGTATTAGTACTTTATGGAATTATTAAATCCTACCTGAACGACAGCTGGCGCAAAGGTATCTGGTTTGCCGGTGCAGGGACCATTATCACTGTTACCACCTTGTTTCTGGTGGCAGGTTACAACAATACCGCTTTCTATCCGTCAACGGTTGATTTACAAAGCTCGCTCACCATTTTTAATTCCTCATCGAGCTTTTTCACCCTGAAAATAATGTCGGTAGTATCATTGCTCATACCGTTTATTGCCGCATACATTTTCTTCGCCTGGCGTGCACTCGAAAAGACACACACCAGTATCGAGGAAATAAATGATAAAGACAGTCACGCCTATTAAAAATTACGTGAGTAGTAAAAGAATAATGACCGGTTTGCACAAGCAAATCGGTCATTGTATTTCTGCTAAAAGTCAACGGTATTAAATTATTCTTCCGCTTTTTTGAAAAATATAATTTAAAGTGTGAGTTGGGTATTCTTTACAATTTCGGCCGTAGTGAGTTCTGTAGCTACTTTGGAGTATTGTTCGCTAAAATTGCGCTGCGAATACATCAGATTACTTGATTGTAGGGCTATGATTTTGGATTCGTTTATCAGATTGAGAAAAAGAATGCTGCTTCGCGTTGTAGTTGAGTTATCTTTCGCCCTTTTTATTTGCTTTTTGGTTAGTTTCACATTTAACTCGGTCATCGACTGGCGCAACCCAATGAGTTCTTGAAAATTTGTGTAATTGTTGCTGTCAATCATCTCTGCGAATAAACTGTAACTTTCTGCAAGGGTATTATAAACTAACCTCAAGTCATCTAATTGTTCCCTGGACAGTGCTGTGTGATTGTTGTCGATATAGTTGTAACCTGCTTCAACCATGGCTTTCAATGATTTGGTTATTTCGTATGAATAATCCACCAGCTGTACATATTCCTGCTCCAGATCAAGCGCATTAATCTGTATCGTTTCAAGCGTTGGTACTACCTCAAACATCCGTTTATCTTTGTATTTTTCGTACAAACTGTTGGTGTCAGCTAAAACTGTCTTCATCATTTTTCTGTTTTCACTTTTCAGCCCCTCTATTGTAAGTTTGAATATATCCAATGTTTTGTCCATTACTGCTTTCACTTCGTTGGTACATTCGGTTACCAACTGTTCTTCGGTGGAAAGATGTAACTGTTTCTTTTCTTGTTTTGCTTTTCGTTTTGTGTGCAGTTTGCCGGATTTGAACAACATAAATCCAACCAGCGAAAGAGTTACAAAAATTGCAATTTTACCTCCCCACATCAGGAATAATCCTACAAACAGGGAAGCTGAGAATGCAATAAGGGCAGTGAGAAGCCATCCGGCCACCACGGTGAGTACACCGTTGATACGGTACACAGCGCTTTCTCGTCCCCATGCACGGTCGGCAAGTGAAGTACCCATGGCCACCATGAATGTAACGTAAGTTGTAGATAGCGGAAGTTTCAGTGAAGTGCCTAGTGAAATAAGTAAAGCCGAAATGGTGAGATTGACCGATGCCCGAATAAGGTCAAAGGAAGCATTGTTCTCAACCGGTATGGGCTCGAATCTCCTGTCAATATAATCTTTGATATGCTGAGGGGTTGCTTTATCAATTGATCTGCCCAAATTCATAGCGCCGTGCACAATTGAACGCGAAAGGGATGAGGATGAAAAGCGTTCCATGCCTTCGCCTTTACGGGCCAGATTGACCTCTGTCTCTGTCACGGTTCGTGATTTTTTTGATAACCACAAGGCGAGCACCATGATTACTCCTGCCCCGAACAGCCATTGCCATTGAGCTATCACCGGTTTGTTCAGCTCACTCATAAACAATGTTTCTATTGAGCCTCCCGAAGCTACAATGTCCTGAGCTATTAAAAATGAATCCTTACCCGCCATAAAAACCCCGATAAAATTCACCAAATCGTTACCCGCAAATGCAAGTGCCAAAGCAGCTGTACCGGCTAATACCACCACTTTTAGAATATTTACCCTAAACACAAATTGCAGTAATGCCATGAACAATGTCCAACCAGCAAAGGCATACAGGATAGCCTGACCCATGTTGTGATTTAATAAATTCAAAAATTCCTTCGAAATCAAAACACTGCCTTTCAATCCTTTGAAAATGGCAAAATAAGTGATAGCTGTTAATGCTATCCCGCCCCAAATG
>CAYSCE010000374.1:0-3059 GCA_964429475.1 uncultured Bacteroidaceae bacterium
ACAAATCAAAAATCTCAAATCATTATTCTTAAATCATTACCTTTGCACCATGAGCGACATCAACCCCAATCTGGATCCGAACGGCAATGCCATGACACAGACCGAGCGCGAATTGGAACGCGTGCTGCGGCCGGGCGATTTCCATGAATTCATGGGCCAGAAACAGGTGGTCGATAATCTGCTGGTATTTGTGCGGGCAGCCCGCCAACGCGGCGAAGCGCTCGATCACACCCTGCTCCATGGTCCTCCGGGACTCGGAAAAACCACCCTGTCGCATATTCTGGCCAACGAAATGGGCGTGAATATCAAAATCACCAGCGGCCCGGTGATTGAAAAGCCCGGCGATCTGGCCGGATTACTCACGTCGCTCGAGCCCAATGATGTGCTGTTTATTGATGAAATCCACCGTCTGAGTACCGTTGTTGAAGAATATCTGTACTCCGCCATGGAGGATTTCCGCATCGATATTATGATTGAAACCGGTCCGAATGCGCGCAGTGTTCAGATCAAGCTCAATCCATTCACACTTATAGGTGCAACAACGCGAAGCGGACTGCTCACTGCCCCGCTCCGTTCGCGCTTCGGCATTAATTCGCGCCTCGATTATTACGATACCGATACCATGCAGCGCATTATTATCCGCTCGGCCGGTATTCTGAAAATCAGCATCGATGATAAAGCTTCGGCCGAGATTGCGCGCCGCAGCCGCGGAACGCCCCGTATTGCCAACCTGTTGCTGCGCCGTGTGCGCGACTTTGCACAAATCAAAGGCGACGGCAATATTGATCTGCCGATTACCGAATACGCGCTCAGCGCGCTCAACATCGATAAAAACGGACTCGACGAAATGGACATCCGTATTCTGGAAACCATTATCGGAAAATTCAAGGGCGGACCGGTCGGCCTCACCACCATTGCCACAGCTGTTGGCGAAGACCCCGGCACCATCGAAGAAGTGTATGAACCATTCCTGATTCAGCAGGGTTATATGATGCGCACCCCGCGCGGCCGCGAAGTGACTCCGCTGGCGTATAATCATCTTGGCAAAAAACGTCCCGTCACCGACGGCCGGTTGTTCGACGATTTCTGATTCGTTTTTACAATCCGCTCTATGAAAAACTTTTTCATTCCATTGACCCTGCTTTTTCTGAGTCAGCATCTGATGAGCCAGAAAGTGTGGATTGAAGGCTATTATATTTTTGACTCTAAAACAATATATTACAATGGTGATTCGGCAACAGCTTTTTATCAACTAAAGAATGTCGTATTTGTTGATCGGAACAAGCGTCCGGAGTATTATAGAGGACTTCCGGATTCATTGCCCCCATTACCCGACGGCAGGTATCTGCTATTTGCAGTTGATTCGTTACACACTGATACCACCTTATTTCATGAATGGTACATGAAAAATGGCAAACGGGACAGTATCCGGATTATTTATCATGAAAACGGCGCACCTTACAAAATTGAAGAATTCAAAAACGGCGTACGCGAAGGGAAACAACTGATACTGGATGATTCAGGAAACACACAGTTCTACTGGACAATTAAAAATGGTTTGGTTGATGGGGAATGTTTCTATTTCAATGAAAATGAAATGTTGTTTTCACGGGGTGCTTTTCACAATGGTGAACGCGTTGGAAAGTGGACGCACAGCAGTTTTCCCGATGCACTGACGGGATTTTATATACAAGAAGAAATTGACACTATTCATCACAAATCCATCAGGAAGTGTTATATAAATGACTCATTAACGCAAGTGGATATTCATACGAAACACAGAAGTATTACATACATAGATGGGAAACGTATAAGACCTGAAAAACACAAAAAAATAAAACCCAAAGAACCTAAAATAATTGTTTTCAAAGGAATACGTTTCTGCAATGATTTATCTGATATTGACACAACATCATTTACTGCATTTGATGATGTTATTGATCAGTTAAAGCAAAGCCCGGATTTGAAAATACAATTGCATTTTTATAGCGCATATCCTCAAGAAAATCCCGTCCCAAAATGGATTTCAGTTGTCGTTAAATACTTCATTGCCCGCGGAATTGATGCATCCCGAATTTACCCCAGATTTTACTCTGATCGGGTTCCACTGATTAATGCAAAAAAAACTGAACGCATTAAAAATGAGAAGAAAAAGGCGAAACTGATCAAGAAAAATCAAAGAATTGCATATTCACTCATAGAATAAAATCTATTATTAAGTATTGAAGTTACAATTCAATAAATAACCCAAATTGCGTTAATAGGGAATAAAACCGACCCCAGTGATGAATATATTTATTGTTATAGCAATGGCACTTATATGCGGTTTTCAGCTCTCAGCGCAGGAATCCGGAACCAACAAATCAAAGGAATACTGGTTATCGGCACCGCTGCCGCAAAACTTTAATCCTTTCAGTCTGACCTTTGATTACAAAGTGAATCTGAAAAACAATACATGGTTGTCGTTTAGCGCACTGAATCTTGCTTTCCGGTATTCGGAAAACTCGCCTGTCGCCTCGTATGATTTTAAAACCTCCGCTCCATGAAAAACTTTTTCATTCTTTTGACCATGCTTTTTGTGAGTCAGCATCTGATGAGCCAGAAAGTATGGATTGAAGGCTATGACATCTGGGATTCGAAACGAATTGAATTTAAAGGCGATTCCGTCACAGCTTTTTATCAACCCAAAGTGGTGTACGCTGCCAAACTCAACAGCATGACACCGTACCGGGGCCTTCCCGAAACATTGCCAGCGCTGCCCGACGGGAAATATTTACTTTTCAGAATTGATGTTGAAAAAAAAGACACTTCGCTTTTTCATGAATGGTTTATGAAAAACGGTGTGCGGGACAGCCTTTGGACAGTGTATTACGAAAATGGATTTCCTCTGAAAACAGCTGTGTACAAAAACAATTTACCCAACGGAATTACAACAGAATTCAATGAAAATGGCGAAGTGATTTCCGAATGCACCTTGATTGACGGTGTACCTGATGGCTACGCCAGATTCAACCAAATGCCAATGTACATACTGGAAGGTTATTATAAAAACGGGAAAA